>CAIVDH010000392.1 GCA_903904635.1 uncultured Burkholderiales bacterium
GGTCGAGCAACTGCAACAGGTGGAGCAGGCGGAGCAGGTGGAGCAGGCGGAGCAGGTGGAGCAGGCGGAGCAGGTGGAGCAGGCGGAGCAGGTGGAGCAGGCGGAGCAGGTCGAGCAACTGCAACAGGTGGAGTAGGCGGCGCAGGTGGAGCAGGTCGAGCAACTGCAACAGGTGGAGCAGGCGGCGTAGGTGGAGCAGGCGGCGCAGGTGGAGCAGGTGGAGCAGGCGGCGCAAGTGGAGCAGGTCGAGTAACTGCAATAGCAGCTTGCGGCGCAGATCTATTGACTACGACAGGAGGTGTAGGAGGCGAAGGCTGTGGTGCAGGCTGTGGTGCAGGCTGTGGTGGCGGAGCGACTACAACAGGCTCCGGAGCGGGTTCAGACTTGGGAGTCGGTGCCGCCTGCACAACCTGTGTAACTGGCGCTGCAACCGGTGGTGGTTGTACAGTGACCGGTGCTGCCTGTACTGGTGTAGGTGGCGTTACAGGCACTGGCTGCTGCACAATAGGCGGTGTAGCCGTTACTGGTGTAGTTGGCGTTAATGGAGTTGGTTCAGGTGGTTGTTTCGCCGTTAACGGCTTTACAGTTTTTGGTACTTCTATCAATTGAACTACAACTGGCGGCAGGTCAGGCGTAACCGTTTTTTGCTCAGACAGGCCAGATATGAACAGCGCAATCAATATTGCGTGCAATAGCAAAGCGGCTGCCGCGGAAGTCCCCGAATGCAAGGAAATTTTCATCGGCTTAATAGCTGGGCGTTTAATATTTTGCACGACTCAGCGTAAGCCAAGCACGTCATGCATGTCATACAAGCCAGTGGATTTGGTTTGCAAAAAGCGCGCCGCACGCAAGCTGCCATGTGCATACGTGACACGGCTGGAAGATTTGTGGGTAATTTCTATACGTTCGCCAGTACCAGCAAACAATACGGTGTGATCTCCAACGATGTCGCCGCCGCGTATGGTGGCAAAGCCTATGGATGAAGGATCGCGTTCGCCAGTTACGCCTTCTCTGGCGAAGACGCCGACTTCTCGCAGATCACGGCCTAGCGCATCGGCTATGACCTCTCCCATTTTTAGTGCGGTACCTGAAGGGGCGTCGACTTTATGGCGGTGATGCGCTTCAATGATTTCAATATCGTAGCCATGCGCAAAACTTTTTGCTGCCAGTTCCAGTGGTTTCATCGTTACGTTTACCCCTACACTCATGTTGGGTGCAAAGACGATGGCGGTTTTTTGTGCGGCGGCGTGTATGGCAGCTTTACCGGCTTCATCAAAGCCAGTGGTGCCAATGATCATTTTGATGCCATGTTCGGCGCAGTAAGCCAGATGCTCAAGCGTGCCTTCAGGGCGCGTGAAGTCGATCAGGTAATGAGACTGTGCCAGACCTATGTTGAGATCGGACTCAATCAGCACGCCGGCTGGCTTGCCCAGAAAAGATGCGGCATCACTGCCGATGCTCGATGCAGTAGCAATATCCAGCGCACCGGAGAGTTCCATATCCGGGTTAGCAGCGATTGCTTCTATCAGCATACGACCCATACGACCGGAGGCACCGGCTACGGCAATTTTCAAAGTATTCATGAATCGAGTCAGGAGGGGTTTAGTTCTTCGGTGCAGCAATCTGCATCAGATAGTCTTTTTCGGAAGGCAAATCGCCGCCTTCAAATTTTGCTACCCGATCGTTTTCAAAGATGACAGTTACGCTGCTGGTAGTGACCTGACCATCACCTTTTTTAAGTCTGAACGGATAATCCCAGCGTTCTGTATGGAATACATCGATCAATAATGGTGTACCTAATAAAAACGTAACCTGCTCTTTGGTCATGCCAGTTTTTAATTGCGCTACCATTTCACGCGAAATGAAATTTCCCTGCTGGATATCAGGACGGTAAACGGGCATGATCCCGAAGAGTTTATCTGGTTTGACGGTTTGAACTACGCCTTTGCCAGTAGCGGACATTTTGGCTGAATTTGTTTCTTTGCCAAATGGATTAAGCCAGGAGCAGCCGTTCAAAAATAAGCTGCCTGCACAGGTAAGCAAGACGAGTATAGAGACGGTTTTGGATTTATGGCCTGATGACTGCATGAGTATAATGTTCTTAAGACGAATTGAGCGCTTGCGCTAAACGCTATATGATAAAGCAGATCATATTATTCTGAGTAAAATCATGCCACCAAATCAGTCCGAGTTAAAAGCCAGTGGCCTCAAGGCGACTTTGCCCAGACTTAAAATCCTTGAGATTTTTCAAAGTAGCACCATCCGCCATCTTTCAGCCGAAGATGTTTACAAATTACTATTGGTTGAAGATATGGATGTTGGATTGGCAACGGTCTATCGTGTTCTGACCCAATTTGAACAAGCAGGACTATTAAGTCGTAATCATTTTGAAACTGGAAAAGCAGTGTTTGAGCTTAACCATGGTTCACATCATGACCATCTGGTATGTCTTGATTGCAACCGAGTGGAAGAATTTTATGACGAAGAAATCGAGAGACGTCAGCATCAGATTGCGAAAGATCGTGGCTTTACGATCGCTGAGCATGCATTGGCTTTATATGGCAATTGCACGAAAGTGAATTGTCCGCATCGCGGTAATCAATAAAAATTCAACTTGTTCGCAGTCTGATCGTAATCTAATTACATCAACTGACAAATCACGAATGTGATAGCGCGTTTGAAAGCAGCCGGGCAGTAATATCAACGATAGGTATCACCCGCTCATACGCCATGCGAGTGGGACCTATGACGCCCAGCGTACCAACTATTTTGCCGTTGACTTCATAGGGTGCAGTCACCACGCTCATTTCTTCCAGTGGCACTAAGTGTGACTCGCCACCTATGAAAATTTGTACGCCAGTGGCTTTGTTAGAAATATCCAGCAAGGCTGCCAGGCCGGATTTTTGTTCAAAAATATCGAACAGTTTGCGCAGCGAACTCATGTTGGAGGACAGGTCTGATACAGCCAGCAGATTGCGTTCCCCTGAGATGACCACGTCTTCGCTGTTTTCCGTCATGGCATCGCTGCCAGCCTCTACCGCTGCCTGCATCAGTCGCGTCATATCGTCGCGCAATTGCCTTAGTTCGTCTTTGAGTTTTATGCGCACTTCATCAAAAGAGCGACCAGAGTAATGCTGGTTGATATAGTTTGCTGCCTGGGTAAGCTGTGATGGCGTGTAATCGGCCTCTGTCAGCAGCAGGCGATTTTGTACCTCACCGTTAGGTGCGACGATGACTAACAAAATACGTTTTTCAGATAAACGCAAAAACTCAATTTGCTGAAAAGCCATCTCCTGACGCGGTGCCAACACGACGCCGGCAAACTGCGATAAAGAGGAGAGTACTTGCGCTGCGCTGGCAATAATTTTCTGACTGGATCCTGTGCCACCGTTTTGTAAACGGGTTTCAACAGCAGTTTCGTCTATGACCTGCACAGTCAGCAGGCTATCAACAAACAAGCGGTAGCCGCGAGGCGTCGGGATTCTGCCTGCTGAAGTGTGGGGACTGGAAACGAAGCCCATTTCTTCAAGGTCAGACATGATGTTGCGGATCGTGGCAGGTGACAGATCCAATCCGGAAATCTTGGAGAGCGCGCGCGATCCAACTGGCTGGCCATCAGTGATGTAGCGTTCTACCAGGGCTTTTAAGAGTGTTTGTGCGCGAATATCGAGATGCATGTAATCTATTTTAACGACCGCAGGCAGATGACGCCAGCTACTTCATGCCTGTGCTGTGTTTGTGGTCAGCCAATCATCCAATTCATGCAAGGTACGCAGGATGGCATCGGGTCGTATGTGGGCACAATCCTCATTAATTGGCTTTTGCTCGCGGTTTAGCCAGATGCCCGTCAGACCGGCCTTTTGTGCGCCTTCCACATCCAGCCTCAGGTCATCCCCCACGTAGGCGACCTGTTCGGGTGGGAGCTGTAGCGCTTCGCAGGCGGCATTAAAAATTTTCGGATCTGGCTTGGCACAACCTAGCTGATGGGCTGCCAGTGAGACTTGGAAATGATGCGCCATTCCTATGGCCTGTAGGTCTGCACCACCATTTGTCAGTGAGCCTAATATCAATTTGCTACTGAGCTTGGGTAAGCATTCAAGTACATCCTCGTAAGGTGTTACCTGATTGCGGGCATGAGAAAAAAGCGTCATGGCCTGATTAAGCTTGGATTTATCTTCGCCGCATAGATCGAAAATTTCGCAGAGACTATTGAGACGTAGCGCGGTCAGATCAAAAGCAAGAGCGGGTTGATCCTTCATCAACTGTGAACGATGTGACCGCAATGATGCGATCGTATAGCGCGCCGAGACCTTGGGCGCATGTTCACTGAGCCAGTCAAACAATAGCGTTTCGGCACGCACAATCACAGGCACGATGGGCCACAAGGTATCGTCAAGATCAAACAAAACAGCACGTATTGGATAGTTTCTGGCGTGGTTCATCAGGATGATTGTAAATATTTCACTTAGTAGTCGTGTGAGTAATTATGGTCTAATCTCGGGCATGTCCATGCTAAATCATTCCGCAGACCAGCTTTTCAAGACCGTTGCCATCATCGGCAAACACGGCGCATCAGGCACTGGTGAGTCTTTAATTGAGCTGGCTGAATTCCTGCAAGCCAGCGGTCGCAAAGTCGTCATTGAGGCCGATACAGCAAGAGAATTAAAGCTGGGCAGTGTGCTGGCGATGAATTTGTCCGAGATCGGACAGCATGCTGATTTGGCTATTGTAGTTGGTGGGGATGGCACTGTTCTAGGCATAGCCCGTCAGCTTGCACCTTATAAAGTACCCCTGATAGGCGTCAACCTTGGCCGTCTGGGGTTCATGACCGACATATCCAAGGAGCAGATGCTGCCCTCTTTGGGCGAAATTTTAGATGGCAAGCTGGAATCTGAACAGCGCAGCCTGCTTGAAGGCATCGTCATGCGCGATGGGCAGGCTATTTTTCATGCTGTTGCCTTTAACGATATTGTGGTGTCGCGCGGCGCCGGTGCCGGCATGGTTGAACTTCGGGTCGAAGTGGATGGTCATTTTATGTACAACCAGCGATCCGACGGCTTGATTTTATCTACGCCCACAGGCTCGACTGCTTATGCGTTATCAGCCGGCGGACCGATTTTACAGCCTGAACTCAATGGCATCGTCTTGGTGCCAATCGCGCCTCACTCATTGTCCAATCGCCCCATCGTCTTGTCAGATCGCAGTGAAATTGCGATTGAATTGGCCAGTGGCTACGATGGTTGTGTCAATTTCGATATGCAATCACTGACAAATCTGCAGCAGCATGATCGTGTAATCGTGCGCAGATCTGCGCATACGATTACTTTTTTGCATCCGCAGGGTTGGAGCTAATACGACACCCTGCGCGAAAAGCTGCACTGGAACGAATATCCATCTGTGCTTGGTCAGTTAAAATAGACTGTCTTTTCTGTGGCGACCCGAATTATATTGCGGACATTGCCAGAGACTAAACTTTCTCGACACTGCTGGCCAACCAAACAATCACCCTCATGCTGCGCACTCTTGTAATCCGAGACTTTGTCATTGTTGATGCGATAGAACTGGAACTGGCTTCCGGCTTTTCCGTTTTTACGGGAGAAACTGGCGCCGGTAAATCCATACTAATTGATGCCCTCACACTGGCACTGGGCGGTCGGGCTGACGCCAGTGTCGTGCGAGAGGGTGCGGTAAAGGCTGACGTGGCTGCAGAATTTACGATACACGCAGATTCTCCGGCCTTACTCTGGCTGGAAGAAAATTCCTACACCAGCGAAGATGGCGATGTGCTGCTGCGGCGAGTCGTGGATGCCAGCGGCCGTTCCAAAGCATTTATTAATGGCGCCAGTGCCACCATTGGACAATTACGTGATTTAGGCGAGTTGTTGGTTGATATACATGGCCAGCATGCTCACCAGTCATTGCTGAAATCTGAAGCACAACGGATATTGCTCGATACGCAGGCAGGCTTATTAGTTGATACAAATACAGTCGCTGTTGCTTATAAAAACTGGCGTGCCACTGCCAAGCGTCGCGAAGAATTTGAACATAATGCAAAAAGCGTACTGATTGAGCGGGAACGACTCGAATGGCAGGTGGGTGAGCTGGAAAAGCTGGCAGCCAAGCCGGGCGAGTGGTTAGAAATTAGCAGCGAGCATAGTCGGCTCTCTCATGCCGCCAGTCTGATTGAAGGGGCGCAGCAGTCATTGACTGCACTGTCTGAAAGCGACGCCAGCCCGATACTCTCGCAGATCGTATCGATAGAACAAAAGCTCGGCAAACTGCTCGATATTGATGACAAGTTAAAGCCAGTGCTAGAAGCATTGGAGCCGGCTCGTATACAGCTGCAAGAGGCGGTCTATGCACTCAATGACTATCTGGGACGTATAGAACTGGATCCGCAACGTTTGCGCGAAGTCGACGCACGCATGGAAGCCTTGCATTCAGCAGCACGCAAATTTCATGTGACACCAGATGAATTGCCCAACGAGTACACAAGACTGCTAGAACAATTGCAGCAACTCGCTGACGCAACCGATCTTGATGCCTTGCGAGCGCAAGAAGAAAAACTCAAAGCAGACTATCTCGTGCAGGCAAAAAAATTGTCGCAGGCACGAACCAAAGCAGCCGCAGTTTTAAGTAAAGCGGTTACCGCTGCTATGCAAGAGCTGTCCATGGCCGGAGGAAGTTTTGTCGTTGCCTTGCAGCCAGCTGAGCCGGGTTTGCATGGTCTGGAACAAATAGAATTTTTAGTTGCGGGTCATGCAGGTACGACTCCGCGATCGTTGGCAAAAGTGGCTTCAGGTGGCGAGTTGGCGCGTATTGCATTGGCTATTTCCGTAATCGCCTCAAGTGCAACTGCTACACCGACATTGATTTTTGATGAAGTAGATAGCGGCATAGGTGGTGGCGTAGCAGAAGTCGTGGGTCGCTTGTTGAAACGATTAGGCCAGGATCGCCAGGTTCTCTGTGTGACGCACTTGCCTCAGGTCGCCAGTCAGGCAGCGCGGCATTTTCAGGTCAGTAAAGGTTTGCATGCCAATGGCAAGACCGTATCGCGCATCTTGCCGCTGGATGTTGCGGCCAGGGTAGAAGAGATTGCGCGCATGCTGGGTGGATTGGAAATTACGGCAACCACGCGCAAGCATGCGCGTGAATTGCTCGCTTCATGAACGAAAAAATTAAATAAGAAATTAAATAAAAAATTAAATAAAACTCTGATGATGTATCCACCAGAAAGGCAATTGCAGCAATGAGATTTAATCAGGAACCTTCTTATCAACATGGCGCGAATGCCAAGACTGCCGTTGTCTTGGCCAACCTCGGTACACCCGAAGCGCCGACGCCTGCTGCAGTGCGTGTTTACCTCAAACAGTTTTTGTCTGATCCGCGTGTCGTTGAGATTCCGCGCTTAATTTGGTGGCTGATTTTGAACGGTATTATTTTGCCGTTTAGATCCAAACAATCTGCGCATAAATATGCGTCTATCTGGACCCCGCAAGGTTCGCCTCTTAAAGTACATACCGAAAATCAGGCTAAATTATTGCAAGCCGTTCTGACAGAGCGGGGACAAGCAATCCGAGTTGAATATGCGATGCGTTACGGTAATCCATCGTTGCCATCCATACTGGACAAACTAAAAGAAGACGGCTGCGATCGTATTCTCATATTGCCAGCCTACCCGCAATATTCCGCAACGACGACCGCCTCGATCTTCGACACCGTTTTTACGCATTACACAAAAGTGCGCAACGCGCCTGAGCTGCGCCTCATCAAGCATTACCATGATGATGCTGCCTATATCGTTGCTCTTGCTGATAGCGTGCGGGCGCACTGGCAGCAACACGGCAAGCCTGAAAAACTGGTCATGAGTTTTCATGGCGTACCCAAGCGTACGCTTATGCTTGGCGATCCTTATCATTGCGAGTGCTATAAGACTGCGCGCTTGCTTGCGACTGAGTTGGGATTGTCCAAAGAAGAATATCTGGTGACCTTTCAATCTCGTTTTGGTAAGGCTGAATGGTTGCAGCCCTACACCGCCCCTACACTGGAAAAAATGGCTGCAGAGGGTATAAAAAAGATAGACATCATGTGTCCTGGATTCACCAGCGATTGTCTGGAAACGCTGGAAGAAATTGCCATGGAAGCCAAGGCAGATTTTCTGGCCGCAGGTGGGACCGAGTATCGATACATTGCCTGCTTAAACGAGACACCTGCATGGATAGAGGCTATGGCCGGTGTAGTCCAATCCCATAGCGGTGGATGGCCTATTGCAATAACCGACGAGCAGCAGGAGGTCATGCGCGCAGACAGGGAAAAAGGCCGTTTGCGTGCACTTGAACTTGGTGCTGAAAAATAAACAGCCCTGTAATTTCCCGAATTCTGCGTTTTATCTGGCTTTAAATTGAATTTAGCCTGTTTTTCATAAAAGCCCTTGAAAATCTTAAGGCCATCCCCATATCTCGATTTATGAATTTAAGTCATTGATATTGTTGGAGATTTTATGAATCAAGGTGAACCGAAGCAAAATGAACAAGAAAGTCAGCAAGCGCCTGAAGCAGCAGGTGTTCCAGTTGAGCCAGTCATCGCGCCTGAAACAGCAGCCGCATCTTCTCTTGAGCAAAAATTAGCCGATGCTGAGGCGAAGGCTGCAGAAATGCATGATGCTTTTCTGCGCGCCAAGGCTGATGCAGAAAATACCCGACGACGGGCGCAGGAAGATATAGCGCGTGCGCACAAATTTGCCATAGAAAGTTTCGCAGAGGCGATGGTGCCAGTCAAAGACAGCCTTGAGATGGCGCTGAAATTGGAAACGCCATCCATTGATGCCCTCAAAGAAGGGGTGGAAATGACACTCAAGCAGCTGGCCTCAGCTTTCGAGAAAAATCGTTTGCATGAAATCAATCCGCAGGCTGGTGAAAAACTCGACCCGATGAAGCATCAGGCAATTTCCATGGTGCCGGCTGATCAGGAAGCCAATACGGTCGTCATCGTTTTGCAGAAGGGATACATGATTGCAGAACGTCTTTTGCGACCTGCGTTGGTAACAGTTTCGCAATAGAGCTAAGGTATTTTGAAAATAATTTTCATAAAGTTTATCCAGTGCAGCCTAGTCTGACTTGAAAGTAGCCATTACCGCCGCATATCTGGATCAAGCGAATTAATTAATCAGTTTTAGAAGGAACACATCATGGGCAAAATCATCGGCATCGACTTGGGGACAACCAATTCTTGCGTATCAGTTATGGAAGGTGGCCAACCTAAGGTCATAGAAAATTCCGAAGGCGCGCGAACCACGCCTTCCATCATCGCCTATCAGGAAGATGGCGAAATTTTAGTGGGGGCACCGGCCAAGCGTCAGGCGGTGACCAACCCTAAAAATACATTGTTTGCCGTCAAGCGACTCATCGGTCGCAAGTTTGATGAAAAAGAAGTGCAAAAAGACATAGGTCTGATGCCTTATCAAATCATCAAAGCAGATAACAACGATGCATGGATAGCAGTGCGCGACAAAAAACTCGCTCCTCCGCAAATCTCTGCAGAAGTGCTGCGCAAAATGAAAAAGACTGCTGAAGATTATCTCGGCGAAGAAGTCACCGAGGCCGTCATTACGGTCCCTGCTTACTTTAATGACGCGCAGCGTCAGGCAACTAAAGATGCAGGACGTATCGCAGGCTTGGATGTCAAGCGCATCATCAATGAGCCTACTGCAGCTGCACTTGCGTTTGGCCTGGACAAAACAGGCAAGGGCGATCGCAAGATCGCAGTTTACGACCTCGGTGGCGGCACCTTTGACGTTTCTATCATCGAAATTGCAGACGTAGACGGTGAAATGCAATTCGAAGTGCTCTCAACGAATGGTGACACCTTCCTCGGTGGTGAAGATTTCGATCAGCGCATGATTGATTACATCATTGATGAATTCAAAAAAATTAATGGCCTTGATCTGGCAAAAGATCCAATCGCACTGCAGCGTATTAAAGCTTCAGCTGAACGCGCCAAGATTGAGCTGTCTTCATCCCAGCAGACAGAAATTAATGAGCCCTACATTGCCATGGCCAACGGCGCGCCAGTCCACCTTAACCTGAAAATCACGCGCGCCAAACTCGAATCGCTGGTTGAAGAGCTGATCAACAAAACTATGGAGCCGTGCAAAATTGCGATAGCAGACGCCGGCGTAAAAGTTTCAGATATCGACGACATTATTTTAGTTGGTGGCATGACGCGTATGCCGAAAGTGTTGGAGAAGGTCAAAGAATTTTTTGGCAAAGATCCGCGTCGGGATGTTAATCCAGACGAAGCTGTTGCCGTTGGTGCCGCGATTCAGGGTTCTGTACTTTCAGGTGACCGCAAAGATTTGCTGTTGCTAGACGTAACGCCGTTGTCCTTGGGTATCGAGACGCTTGGTGGCGTAATGACCAAGATGATCAAGAAAAATACGACCATCCCAACCAAATTCAGTCAGGTATTTTCTACCGCAGAAGACAACCAACCTGCAGTAACCATCAAGGTGTTCCAGGGTGAGCGCGAAATGGCCGTTGGTAATAAAGGTCTGGGTGAATTTAACCTTGAGGGCATACCGCCATCTTCACGTGGTACACCACAA
>CAIVDH010000393.1 GCA_903904635.1 uncultured Burkholderiales bacterium
GCACCTTGTTTAATTTGAGGAAAACGGACACTGAGGCAATTCATCGCATGTTCAATGTCAGATTGATCTTGCAAAATATCAGCCAGAGCTGCAGCTGACAAGCCTCTGATGTGCATCCAATCTGTATAAGGCAAATTAATCGTCAACGAGACCTTGTCGCAATGACGAATATTGTGAACTTTCTGACTATCTTTTCCAACCCCAACATAAATCGTCAAGCCATCATTGGCATAACTAACCGTAGTGGCTTGCGGATAACCATCTGGTCGTATCGTTGCTAAAGTAAGATCGTGCGCTTGATTGATGATATCGATGATCAAATCCAAAGCGGGCTGTTGCATGGAAAACTCCACAAAAAATACATAAAAATTTAAGCTGCAACTTCGTGATGCGTAATGACACCAGCACGATTACCGCTAGAGCGAAACACGGTACAGCCCTTAAGACCTATTTTATAAGCCTCATCAAATACGTCCCGATATTGATCAAAACTAGCGACTTCAGGAATATTGATTGTCTTGGAAATTGCCTGATCTACATGCGTTTGAAGCACCGCTTGTAGCTTTAATTGCTCACGCCAGTCCACCTCAGCCGCTTGTACAAAATAGCTGGGTAATTTGGAAAAATGCGCGTTGTTCAGCGACTGGAATAATTTCCAGGCATAGTCCTGAGTGGGCATAACGATAGTCTTGCCCTGCCCGTCTTTTATAAAGCGATCACCGCTAAACGCAAAAACGGGCTCTATGCCGCTGGAGATATTATTGGCAAGCAAACTAATAGACCCTGCTGGGGCAATCGCAGTCAGATGACTATTGTGTATACCGTGAAGATGCACTGCATCGTGAAGCTCGGCAGGTAAACGCTTAATAAATGCGCTGGATTCAAACAACTTAGCCCTATAAGACGGAAACACGCCGCGTTCATGGACCAGATCTACGGAAGTACGATAGGCAGCGTGACAAATTGTGCGCATGAGTGTCTCGGCTAATTCTAACGAAGCATCTGACCCATAGCGTAAGCCCAGCATGATGAAAGCATCAGCCAAACCTGTTATACCAATACCGATACGACGCGAAGAACGGGATTGTTTTTCTTGGACTTTGAGTGGGTAATACGTTAGCGATAGCGCATTATCCAAAAGGCGAGTAGCAACTGCAGTTGTTCCAGCTATTGCCTGCAAATCTAGTCTGGGATGCGGGCCAAATGGGTCATGAACAAATTGAGTCAGATTGATAGAGCCCAAATTGCAAGCACCATGTGAAGGCAGTGGCACTTCGCCGCAGGGATTGGTGGCACTGATGATTTCTTCGTATGAAAGATTATTTGTCTGCTCAATTCGGTCTATAAAAAGCACGCCCGGATCACCCACTTCAAAAGCGGCGCGTTGAAGTTTTTCCCAAAGATTCCGCGCAGGCAAAGAGCGAACAACTGCACAGGGCGTAGGCTCTATGCTATGCGACCACAATCTATCTAGCACCATTGCACCCTGCGGTGCTGCCCTGCCCGCTAATGGAAAAACTAACATCCATTCCAAATCTTGTTCAACTGCATGCATGAAAGCATCGGTCACCAGTACGGATAAATTAAAATTGCGTAGTTCTGAAGCATTCTTTTTTACATCGATAAATGCTTCAATATCGGGGTGATCAATACGCAGGCAGGCCATCATCGCACCACGACGTCCGGCACCTGACTGCAAGGTAGAGCAAGAAAAATCCCAGACACGCATAAACGATACCGGACCAGAAGCATATTGCGCCCCACCCTGCACAGGAAAACCGGCAGGGCGTATACATGAAAAATCACAACCCACACCCCCACCGGCTTGCATAGTGAGCATGGTTTCAGACAGCCCAGAAAAAATACTGTCGATAGAATCATGCAGCTCACCAGCCACAAAACAATTAAGTAAAGTCTTGCGATAGTTGGTGCCTGCGTTGGCGAGTATACGTCCGCCCGGCAAAAATCTGAAATGCGCAAGCGCTGCCTCAAAATGATCGCGCCAGTCATTTCTGTCATGCGGCTCTGCTGCTGATAGCGCTAATGCCACGCGTTTCCAGCTGGCCTGTAAATCAGGCTCATGCGCATGACCATTCTCATTGAATTGATATTTTGTATGCCAGACATACTCAGAAATCAATTCAGTAAAGGGCAGGGTCGGCATGATGGGAAGCTTGAATAAAAATACAAACTTCAGCATAGACAATTATTCAACGCTTCAAATTGAGAACAAACAAAACAGTAAGGACAAATCGTCTGAACAATTGTATTGATGATTATTAGAGCGTATAGGTACGCATCGAAAAACAGAATATTGATCAATCCCAAGCTAACAAAATGAAAATTAGCTCCATAAGACTCACTGGTAAATTTATAAATAATTAATTTTTAAACTAAAAATATTTTTTCCATGAATAGAAACGTTCATATGGAATTTTCTATTTCAGAAAATTCAAAGATCGAATTTTTGCGCAATACCTGTTCTTATCCACAACCTTGCGCAAATGTTGATCTCATCGAGACCCACATGTCGTGGATATTTATCACTGAAGAATCGGCCTATAAATTGAAAAAACCAGTTAAATATGATTACTTAGATTTTAGAAAAATCGAATCACGTCATTTCTTTTGTGAAGAAGAATTACGACTGAACCAGAGACTCTCAAATAATGTGTATCAAAAGCTGATTCCATTGTGCAAAGACGAAGATAAAAATCTGAATCTTCACAATGAAGGCAGCATCATTGACTGGTTAGTCAAAATGCGAAGGCTACCGAAATCATCGATGCTGGACTTTGCAATTAAAAATAAA
>CAIVDH010000394.1 GCA_903904635.1 uncultured Burkholderiales bacterium
CAGTCCTGTTTTGCGCCGCTGTTTTTGGCCTGCTAAATTTTAGTACTGTCAACGCAAAAGAAGCCGCCGACACATGCGGTGAATATACGAGTGTAGATGTAGATGAAAAAGTCATAGACATGGGCAAAGACACCAAGTTCATGGCATTTCGCTCATCCACGCAAATGAATTCATCAGACGGATCAAAATACAATCAGCTCAGTGGTCAGTGCACAGGCGGTGCAGTAATCTATGCTGATCGCACCATAGAAGCTGAAGGCTTGTGCGCGGTAACCGATATTGACGGTGACACGCTCACCTACGTCTTCACGCAAGGTCGGCTTGCCAAAGAAGGCAAATTTATTCGTAAAGGCGGCACAGGAAAATTTATAGGCTCTAAAGAAACGGGTTGGTATCACCCTGTTTCCCTTAACGGCGATTTAACGACTGGTAATTGGGGTGGCAAATCTGCTTGTAAATAAATTTAGTAAAAACCTGACCCCAGGTTTTTACTCCCATTCCATTGCAGGATAAAGCACAGTAGCGTTACGCGAATTTACGCTGTCAAATAATAGCCAGCGCTGTTTCTCGGATTGCGCTGCCTGCTGTATGGTGTCAGTCATCGACTTACCATCTCTTATTCCCTGGCGCAGATCATCGCGCAGTGTTTGTAAATAATGCCGCTGCTTTTCCAGCAAAGCTTGTTTATACTTGCCGGGCTTACCATGTCCCGGAATCACCAGCGCTGTCTGTAAAGCATCCAGGCTTTTAATAACTGAAAGCCATCCCTGCAGATCCCCATCTACTGAGGGCGTGCGCTCTGCGAACAGTAAATCTCCCAGCCATAAGGTGCCGCTATTTTCGTCTTGTACCGTCAAATCATGATCCGTATGCGCAGCAGGCCATGCCTGCAAAATTAATATTCTGCCACCCAGATCAAGCGTGATTTCAGAATCGACCAAGCGCGTAGGCAGCACGATACGACTGCCTTCAGCTGCCGCGCCCAACATGCTGTGGAGATTAACCAGGTAATTTTCTGCGCGCAGTTTCATTGCACGCGGCAATAGATGATGCCCGATGAATTCTGGCTTATCCTGCTCGAACGCGGCATTGCCGAAAATATGATCCGAATGCACATGCGTGTTAATCACATAGCGTATCGGCAAGTTGGTGCGCATCCGTATCGCTGCGCGTAGTGCACTGCCCACCAGATAACTACCGCCGGTATCAATCACCGCAACCGCATCATGGCCAATCACAAAACTGATGTTCGCAATATCACCGTGATAATGCTCACCAAATTCTTCATGCACACCCTGATGAATAAATACACCGCTGCTCACCTCTGTGACAGCCAGCGGTGCTGACCATGCAGGCACCAGCGCATTCATAACAACAAGTGCGCATGCAAAAACCCAATATGACAAACGTCGCTGCATTTATCCGTTCACACTCTGCTATTGAATATCCGCATCCGCGGCAATACGCCTGATTGCCTGCTCAAATACCGCAGCAGGCTGACCACCCTGTATTAAATGCTTGCCATTGAAAATAACCGATGGCACAGAATTTATACCTTGCGAGACATACAGCTTTTCACGCTCGCGTACTTCCGTCAGATAAGTATCATCAGCCAATATGCTGGCAGCCCGGGTCGTGTCCATCCCAGCCTTCTCTACCGCGCTGAGCAAAACTGCATGACTGGATGGATCCTGCCCCAGCGTGAAATACGCTTCCAATAGTGCCCATTTCAGCATTCGCTGCGTTTCCATATTGGCCTCAGTTTCGGCCCAATGCAGCAAGCGGTGCGCATCAAAGGTATTGTAGGTGCGCGTACGTCCGCTCATGTTGAAGGTAAAACCGACTTCTGCGCCACGCTGGCGTATATGCTCCTGATTTTGGGCGACCTGCTCCGGGCTCATTCTGTATTTTTTCATCAGATGCTCAACAATATCCTCACCTTCCGGCGGCATAGTCGGATTAAGCTCGAATGGTTGGAAATGCAATTCGACTTTAACTTCGTCTTTTACATTGTCGATTGCGCTCTGTAGCGCAGCTAAGCCTACCGCACACCAGGGGCAGGCGATATCGGATACAAAATCAATTTTTATCGTGTTCATCATCTCGGTAAGTAAAAAAATTTAGCAAATAGGGGCTGATTCACCGATGCTAGCACGCCAGGCTGACCGCACTGCACCATCGCCGTAGTTGCCTATCTGTGGCCAGACTGATAGTCTGTATTGCCTGTAAATTTATCTGCTCCACTATTTTCGCGCATGAAATCTATTTCACATCGTAAAAGTCTGCAAAGTTTTGATTCTATCGTTGGTATTGCCACCGCTATAGACGGTGATTTGCGCGTCAATGAAAGCCTGCGTATAGACGGAAAGTTAAATGGCAATCTCTTTCAGGAAAATGGCGAGGCACGCTGGATCATTATCGGCCCCACAGGTGAAATTCATGGCGACATACGCGCG
>CAIVDH010000395.1 GCA_903904635.1 uncultured Burkholderiales bacterium
GTTTTGACAGCATTGATGCCGATGAAATAGATGACAATGGTGACAGGTTATATTTCGATGAATCTTGTTTTATTCGCGATCAACCAAATGCCGGGCGCTTCAAGGTCGACAATCTGGCGCCTGTAGCCGGGCGAGGTGTCATAGTTGGTGGTGATGCTGCTGGTTCTAGTCTGAGTAACCCGGTTGTGACACTAGACGCATTAAGCGCGAGGGTGCATTTCCTTTGAGTGTAACTATTAAAAAGTTTTAATGCGGTGCAGCATGGAGAATTAGTTCTTCTTCTGACACTGACTGCAGCAAATTGCAAGTTGCAAGTTGCAACTTCATTTCCATTCATATAATTTTTAAATAATTATTAAGAAAAACTAATCGAAATAGTTTTCTGATTAAAAATTTTATTTATTTATTGGTATCAGAAGCGAAATTTAATTAATTAAAAGCTAGACAGCGGCTTAGTCATAAATTAAGCTAATTTTTAGTTTATACAAAGTGTCAGTTAATTTAGGCAATATAAAAAGAAAGACGTAGGCACATCGCAGAGTTAAAAAAACATAAATCGTGATGATTAATTCCTAAGCTGGACCGAGATACCGGCGGCATTAATCTTTAAGCGATCCAAAGTTGTTAGCAGATTCCCACATAAAAAAATGGAGACGGGGATGCACGCTGAGCAGAGACAACATATTCAAACTGTGGTGCAGGTTGCAGAGACTGGCAAGCCGGTCAGTGCCCCTTCGCAGCAGGATGACATCATTCGTAATTCGTGGATGCGTTGCGTACACGAGCATAAGCTCGATCCTACGCGCATGCAGGAAGCTATTATTTTGCCCAGCCAGAATGTGCGTGAGCATCAGGATAGGCTGGATGAATTTCTTCATATCGCGCGACATGGTTTAGAGACGCTTTATCATCAGGTAGCCGGTCTTGGCTATGCGGTATTGTTGACGGATGCTAAGGGCATTACGGTTGATTTTATCGGTGATATTCAGATGGATCCTAGTCTGCGCAAGGCCGGCCTTTATCTCGGTTCTGATTGGAGTGAGACGGTTGCTGGCACCTGTGGTGTAGGCACATGTATTAGTACTGGTCAGGCACTCACTGTGCATTTGGGTGACCATTTTGATGCAACGCATATTCCGCTGACTTGTACCGCAGCGCCCATCTTCAGCCCTACTGGTCAAATGAAAGCAGTGCTGGATATTTCTGCACTGACCTCGCCACAGCAAAAACAAAGCCAGCATCTCGCGCTGCAATTGGTGACGATGTATTCTCACCATATAGAAAATGCTTACTTCCTTCATCGTTTCCGCAAAGAGTGGATCTTGCGCCTGTCTGCAGCACCAGAATTCCTTGAGGTGAATCCGGATTATTTAATGGCGATTGATGCCAGCGGCAAGATCATGGGTCACAACCGCCGCGCACAGTTATTGTTTTCCGAGTCTGCGCCAGAAAATCTTATCGGCCGCAACATTGATAGTCTGGTGAATATTTCGGTAGACGATCTCACGCGTTTTGTATGGGTACAGCCGGCTGATCGCCGCGCTGTGATGGTTAGTGGTACGAGTCGCTTGTTATTCCTTTCAGCGCTGCCACCTAGCCAGCCTGGCGATAAAATTTTGCAGACGCCTACCGAAGGATCTGTTCCTGCGCCACTGGCGGCCTTGTCTGGTGGTGATGCCGCACTGGACCGTCAGATAGAGCGTGCCGCCAAGCTGGTTAATTCACCGATCAGTATTTTGCTTACTGGTGAAACCGGTAGCGGCAAGGAATACTTTGCCAAAGCTTTGCATCAGAGCAGCGCGCGTCGACATGGTCCTTTTGTAGCTGTAAATTGCGCCGCTATTCCGGATACCTTGATTGAGAGTGAATTATTTGGTTACGCACCGGGCAGTTTTTCCGGCGCTTCGGTAAAAGGCAAGCGGGGACTAATTCAACAAGCTGATGGCGGAACATTATTTCTTGATGAAATAGGCGATATGCCCAAGCCTTTGCAAGCCAGACTGCTGCGTGTGCTATCTGAGAAAGAGGTGTTGCCCCTAGGTTCAACCAAGCCTGTGGAGGTTAATATCCGGGTGGTGGCGGCTACGCACTGTAACCTTGAAACCCTGGTGCGGCAGGGCGCTTTTCGCGACGATTTGTACTATCGCATCAGCGGTGCGCAGATTATTTTGCCGCCTTTGCGTGACAGGCAGGATTTTACCTGGCTGATTGATCGTATCTTGTATTTACATAACGAAAAAGAGGCGGGGCAAAAACCTCCCGGTATCGCCCATGAAGCGATGGTTATATTGCGTGCCCACCCTTGGCCAGGTAACGCGCGTGAGCTGCGTAACACCATAGAGTATGCCGCAGCCGTATGTCGACATAATCTAATTACGCCTGATGATTTACCTGAATACCTCCAAAAATCAGCCTTGTCAGTACCCCAGCATCATGCGGAGCAAAGTGTGCCGGGGCTGGACAGCGAAGCGGGGAGTCTGCTTGCGCAGCTGCGATCGCAGCATTGGAATATTTCTGCCGTAGCTAGTATTTTGGGAACATCAAGGATGACAATTTATCGCCGCATGAAACGTCTGGGGATAAGTCAGCCTAATCATCTCGATTACTGATACGTCCACTGTTACATCTGTAACACCATGCTTGTGACAGGTGTAAATCTGTGACTTGTTTTTAAAATCATTCGGCATGCGCCAACAAACTATTTAAAATAAATTTGCATTAATTTCAATGTCTTATCTCAGCTTGTTTAGGTTGCAACTGTTTTTGCTTTTGTTGGCATGGCGATTGCAATAGCTTAAATCAGAGTACTTGTTTTTAACGAAGCGTGTATTCAAAAAATTAAGCAGTCAGTAGACGGCTTAGTTGTAGCTGCAGTAAAAGCCTCAGTTGTAAAGCCAGGAAATGGCAAAAAAGCTATTCGGTTTCGAGAGTTACCGGATCACTAACCAAGAGGAGACAAAAATGACAGAGAAGCAAAGACCATTTGGCGTATCAATGACGGAGCGGGAATTTGATGAATGCGCTCCTGCAGACGAGGCCGCATTCCGTTCACCGATACCGACCCAGGTCGTATCAAACGGCGAATACA
>CAIVDH010000396.1 GCA_903904635.1 uncultured Burkholderiales bacterium
ATAGGCGAAAAAATATTCCATGTCGGTGTGCCGGGTAATGCTGCCACGATCAAACTTTTGACCAATTTACTTTGGTTTGTCGGTGCAGCAGCGATAGGTGAAGGCCTGATGCTGGGCGCGAAAGCGGGCATACCTCTGGATACAGTATGGGAAGCGATTAAATCCAGCGCAGGTAACAGCTGGGTTGCGGAACATGATGTGCCATCCATCTTCGCAGGGCACTATGATCCGAGTTTTTCGCTCGCTTTATGCTGCAAAGATTTAACGCTGATTAACCAGATCGCCAGCAGTCAGGGTCATACCTTAACGATGGGTAGCTTCGTGCATAAGCTGTTTGAAGAAGCAAGGCAGACTTATGGCGATGAAGCGGGTGAATTGCATGTGGTGCGGCTAATGGAAGAGCGGTCAGGATTGTTCCTGCGGCCACCACATGGCACTTCCGACGCTAACGCTAAACCGCTGGAGCCAGGACATGTCTAAAACCCGCCAAGCAGTGCTTATGGCAGATGCGCTACAGCACATGCCGCAAGGTGTTGCAGAAAATTATCGTTATTGGGGCGACGATCGTACGGTCTTTGTCGAGAGCGCCAAGGGCTGCCGGCTGACGGACTGTGACGGCAAAACCTATGTAGATTTCAGGCTAGGTTATGGCCCCATCATTTTGGGCTATCGCGATGAGCGCGTCGATCAGGCCGTCATTGAGCAGATCACGCAGCGCGGCACTCTTTCCGGTTTTGCTACTGAGCTTGATGCGGAAGTGGTCAAGCAGGTCAAGGCGCTTTGTCCCAATGTGGAAAAAATGCGTTTTGCAAATTCTGGTACCGAAGCGGTAATGGGTGCAGTGCGCACCGCACGCGGCTATACGGGACGTGAACGGATTGTCATTGTTGAAGGCTGCTTTCATGGCCTGTATGACGAAATGATGTGGAAGTCCGATATAGAAAACTGGAACCCGCACGGCACATCAGAGCCCACTATCATTCCTTTCGGCGGTGGCATTCCAGAGCGCGCACGTGGGCTGGTTGATTTTATTGTGCTAAATGATTTTGAGATGCTTGAGCGTTTGTTTGAAGATCATCATCAGGAGCTTGCCTGTGTACTGCTTGAGCCCATTATTGGTAATGCGGGCAGTATCGCAGCTTCGCAAGATTGGTTACAACGTTTGCGTGATTTATGTACGCAATATGGAACGATGCTGATCATCGATGAAGTCAAAGCCGGCTTTCGGGTTTCCAAAGGTGGAGCGCAAGAAATCTATGGCATACACGCAGATTTGGCTACTTATGCCAAGGCCATGGGCAATGGTTATCCAGTTGCCGCATTTGGTGGTAGAGCCGATGTGATGGATGTCGTAGGATCATTTCGCGGTGGTGTGGTGCATGGTGGTACTTACACGGGCAATCTGGTTGCGCTGAGTGCGGCGCATGCCACGCTGAAAATTCTGACGCAAACTGACGCATTGAAAACTATAGACCGTGTCGGCAATCAGATTCAGGCATTGTTGGGGCGTGTATTTGCCGCGTCTGGTATTGACTTTGCCTTTGCCGGACCACCAGCGATGTTTGGTATTCATTTCACTAAAGAAGTCCCTTCCAATTATCGCGACTGGCGTATCACCAACAGTGAGTTGTATCGTGCATTTGCGTGGAAGCTGATTGATTATGGTGTGATGTTGGAGCCAGATTCACGCGAACCCTGGTTTATTTGCGAATCCCATCAGGATGTTGATCTGGGATGGCTGGAGGATGTCGCCACGCGTGCAATGCAAGAGGCATGCGCCGAAGCAGTGCGCAAATAAAAAAAGCCCGGCTGGGCTTTTTTTAAGTAGAAATTTTTTTGATTAAGCTGGTAAAAATCCGTCAACAGATAGATAACGCTCACCAGTATCGTAATTAAAGCCCAGTACTTTCGAACCAGCCGGCAGCTCAGGCAGTTTTTGTGCAATGGCAGCAAGCGTTGCGCCGGATGAAATGCCAACTAACATGCCTTCTTCTCGTGCCGCTCGACGCGCATATTCACGTGCATCTTCGGCTTCTACTTGTATTACGCCATCGAGTACGGACATATCCAGATTCTTTGGTATGAATCCCGCGCCTATACCTTGAATCGGATGCGGTGATGGTGTTCCGCCTGATATGACAGGCGAAGCTTTAGGCTCTACTGCATATACTTTTAAGTTAGGCCATTTTTGTTTTAATACGCGCGCACAGCCGGTCAAATGACCGCCAGTTCCTACGCCCGTAATCATGGCGTCAAGACCATCAGGAAAATCAGCGATGATTTCTAATGCCGTAGTCCGCACATGCACATCAATGTTTGCAGGATTTTCAAATTGTTGAGGTATCCAGGATCCGGGTGTGTTTGCCGATAATTCTTCGGCTCTGGCGATCGCACCTTTCATGCCTTTTTCACGGGGTGTCAGATCAAAGCTGGCGCCATAGGCCAACATGAGCCGGCGACGCTCTATCGACATACTGTCGGGCATGACCAGGATGAGCTTGTAACCTTTTACCGCAGCTACCATCGCCAGACCAACGCCTGTGTTGCCGGAGGTGGGTTCAATAATGGTGCCACCGGGTTTGAGCGCGCCACTTTTTTCTGCATCCTCAACCATCGCTAGAGCGATACGGTCTTTTATCGAACCGCCGGGATTACTTCGCTCAGATTTGATCCAAACATGGTGCTTGTTGTCGAACAGGCGATTAATTTGTATGTGGGGTGTATGGCCGATGGTTTCGAGTATTGAGGCTGCTTTCATGCGCGTTGCTCCTGGATTTTCTGAGTAGTTCAAAAATTATTGATAAGACTGTACCAGATGTTGGGCGATGAGCTAAGCATCTACTAATTGGAAATTTTAATTGCCGAAATGAGTACAAAAATACCCCAGGGATTGACCGCCGAATCTGCTTACCACCGTTTGCTTGAGGAGGGTCAGAACGATTTAGCCCAAAGTCAGCGCCGAACGATGCGCGATATTTGTATTGAGGTTTTGCGCGAGCCCATGTTTTTTCTACTAATTATCGCGGGCACCATTTATTTTCTGGTGGGCGAAATACAGGACGCCATGACGTTAATGGCGTTTGTAGTGATCATCATTGCCATCACTATTTTTCAGGAGCGACGAACTGATAACGTATTAAATGCTTTACGTGATCTTTCCAGTCCCAGGGCGCGGGTGCTGCGCGATGGCCTGGTCAAACATATAGCCGGTAAAGAGGTTGTTCGTGAAGACATACTATTCATAGCAGAGGGGGACCGCATACCTGCAGATGGCGTTGTACTGCAAGCGCATGAACTGGCCACGGATGAAGCTATGCTCACCGGTGAATCCGAAGTTGTATCCAAGGCAGCGCAAGATAGCGTATTTGCCGGAACGCTTGTGGCAGGCGGGCAGGGCGTGGTGCAGGTGACGGCCACTGGTCGCAGAACAGCAATGGGAGACATCGGCCAATCGCTGGCGGAGATACGTTTGCAAGACTCTCCTTTAAGAGAAGAGATGGCACGCCTGACTAAGAAATTCGCCATCAGCGG
>CAIVDH010000397.1 GCA_903904635.1 uncultured Burkholderiales bacterium
ACGCTGATTTTTTCAGCGTTTTTTTTATTTGGTGTGAATTTTTTTCCATTTTTAACACTCCAGCCTCCAACTAAAACATGAAGCGGGAAAATGATAAAAACAGATATGCCTGCAATCCAGTGCGACCATATGGCTATATCTCTGCTCTCTTCTGAGCCGTAATATAAAAATAATGCAGACGTAGTCAGTATTAACGCCACACTGCCCATCAACATACCCGTTACTCGGTTTTTACCAGCTCGCCAGCTGACCTTTACATGATTAGGTAGAACAGAGCCAATCACAATTAATATTGCAAATGCACTGATGCCGTGCGCTATCAGTACATTACGATTTGCCAGCCAGTTATGAAAAAAATTTAGCTCTTGCCCAACCAGATAGGCGATGCCTGTTATGGCGCATAAAATCAAGACTGTATAGGCGCTATATTTATGAAAAGCTGGCAATTTACCTATGCGTGATGTATGTCGAGTCATACTTATTAGATGACAACAGTTTTTGCCTGAAATTTTTTAAAGCAATACGATTCCGGATGCATGCCAGAAGCTAGTACCTTGGTCAGCGCATCTGCCGCCATGCAAGTTGGCGCAATCACTGTATAGCTGTGCTGTTTAATTATGGAAGTTCTTTTTTTTGCATGTACGAGAGCACAAACTTCTGTGCTGTGTTTAGTATTTTTTTTGAGAGTTGAAAAATAAGATGCAGATGTCGCTACAGCACCTTCAGAAATTGTACCGATAAAGATAAGCTGTTCAGGATGCATTGGGTGTCGCACATAAATAGGCTCTTCAAGATTACCGGTAACCCTGAGGTCGCCGCCTGCATTGACAACCGCATAGTCAATATCGTGTTTGCGTAATATTTCTATGGCTTTGTCGACAGCATATCCTTTTGCAATACCACCCAAATCCAGACACGCTGGATTTGCATATTTAACTTGATGGTCAGGTAATAACTCTACGGCGGCGATAGTTGAGGAAATGGTATTGTTTTCTGCATGTGGTAAATCAGGTTCCGGTAATAAGCCCCATTGCCTGAGTTCTGCTCCGATGCCAATATCGAATAGACCATCGGTGTGCTCATAAAACGCCTTGGCTTGTTTTAAAACTGCATAAGTCCAGGGATGTACTTTTACTGGGCGTGAATAAGCGAATTTATTAATTAAGGACAGGTCACTTTTCTTGTCATGAAAACTCATTAATCGGGCGCACAGTGTCATCGCTTCATAAGCTTTATCAATGACATCTATGTTTTCAGAAGCAATACTGGCATCAGAACTTGAAATCTGAATTTCTACATAAGTGCCTAACAGTGGCCGGCATCGGCTAATTTTATTTGACATGTAATGGCCGTAATATCATGTCGTGCATCACCATGATACGTTTGACTCCATCAGTCACATGTTTGCAAGAAAGCGTGGCGCCAGAAATATTTTTAATGTCAGTGCCTAACTTGATCGCATTAGTTGAATTTTTACCGACAAATTGTTGTCGCCATGATTCTTGATCGACCTGATAACCATAGGATTCATGGTATTCCAGTATTTCTATCTCTTTGATCGTGCCATCGGCGCTGATGCCCATCGCATAAACAATCATTTCATGCTTGCCTAAAACTTCATCGACAATAAACCATCCATTGTCGGACGTTTGCCATACGCGATCTCCGCGAAACGGATGTCGCACAGATGAAGCTGCACGCATTTTTTCGGTCTGAGCTTCTGTCAGTATTACTGCTGTTTTTTTTAATGTCTGGCCGGGGAATATTCTCTTTTGCGCCTGTTCTATTGAGGTAAATATTTTTGCCTCTGCATGAACACTCACATGCGATAGCGATGTAACGGCTAGTGGTAAGAAAATTGCAGGACTCCACCTCATCATGAACTCCTAGAAAGGACGACCTACTTTGAGTAAAACTTCATCGCGTCCATGGCTGTCCCAGACTTTGCCTCCTGAGCATTCTGCAGCACCTGGCTCCCAACATGCGCCGCCTATCTGGTGCCGCCAAGCGGCAGTCACCCACCAATCTTTGGTTGCGTAATGAATGCTGGGCCCGACAAAATTGGCGCGTTGTGTATGCTCTTGTAATCGATGGCCTGCATAGTCATTATGAAAACGGTGTTCTATGCCCGCACTCCATCGCGGTGCGAATCGATATGAAATGCCCGTCAATATATCTACCATTGATTCATTGCTGGGCTCACTCAGAAATTTTATCGTCTCTGCTGCATAAACAATATTTGTTGCGACGATCAAACTGTCATCCAGAAAATTTGACTGTAAAAGTAGCCTTGTTTCAAATTCATCGTAAAGCTTGCCAAATGTCTGATCAACATAAATACCCACGCCTACAGGTGTCGTCACTGGATTAGTGATGCGCCAGATCGCTTCCAAAGAAATGCCATCTACATCCATTTTGCGATAGGGCGTGCCTGCATTTTCTGGCACACCAAACCCGCTGGTGCAGGGGCCAGAAGGGCAGGCTGCTGGATTGGTATAGTTGTTTGCTGCATTGACTGAGTAAGAGTTTATGTAGCCTGCAATTTGGATATTGTCAGTCAGCCCATATTGGAGCTCAGTACGGGCGCGCCAAAAATCATACGTGCCAGCTGCTTGTTTGCGCGTTAGCTGTAGACGTTGTTCAAATTCCAGTTCACCTTTGGGTTGAAGATCCAGGCCGTAGATCCACCCGAAACTTCCCTCTCCTGCATAAGAAAATGGCGAAATTGTTGAAATAACAATTAAAAGCTTGAGACTTAATTTGCTGAACAGTTTGTTGCTATACATGAATTTTTCTTCATAAAGAAACGTTGGGCATTTAATCTTAATGAGAATGATTCGCTTTTGCAATAAGATTCGATAAAATCTTTTGAATTTCTCTGATCACAAAGGCAAGTATCTAAAAAACTAGAGTTGCTAAATAAAAAAGCGATAACGAATAGAAATAAAAAAGAAAATAA
>CAIVDH010000398.1 GCA_903904635.1 uncultured Burkholderiales bacterium
GTAACTTTTTCAACGGGCAGAGATAGTACTTTATGCGCTTTGGGAAGTATTGAAATTAAAGTAAATACTAATATTCCTGTGCAGCCAACCTGGTCGAAATTTTTATGCGTGCAAAGTGCTAATTAACTAGGTTTTAATTTGTCATTAAAAGACAAAATTTGTCACAATTATTTGTATATTAAATAAAAGTGACAATTCTTCTACTTATGAAGCAAAAAGACTTTTTATCGCCCATTAAAGAAAAATGTGCGATTGACGATAATAAAACCTATAAGCGGCTATAGGGTGTATTTGTCTGCTCAGTATGCGCTGCAATCTGGCTGCTTATTCGCCTAAATATTGTCAGTGCTAAAATAAAGCCGCAGTTTTTCAGATTATCTACAAAATAACCTCGGCAAATTATTCGGGTCAGATGCGCATCATCTGTACAGCCCCGGGTATTGCGCTTGACTGAACGGGCGTTCCGATGAAGCAGCGACATGGCATCCACAAGATTTCGCAAGTTGACAGGCTAGACCGATTTAGTCGGTTAGCCGGCTTTTTGCCTTGGTTTCTGGGTGTTCTGCTGGTGGCGGCGATTGCGGCTCTGATTCTGGTTGATGAATTGGGTACTGCGCTGACCATCGTTTTAGGGCTGGTAGTTGCAGTGCTGATGATCATATTGCTGATGATGTTGCAGACCAGCCGCCGCAGACAACGCAGCTGGCGCAGTGAAGATATCGTGTTCGAACCGCAGTTATCCAGTCCGGTTTCTTCCATTTATGAAGAGCGGGAATGGAATTGGCCCTCGCATCCTTTGATACGCTATCCCCTGGCCCTCGGACTGATTGTCTTTGTGTACTGGGTCTTGGTACTTAATCAAATGAAAATGCCGGGCCATTGGCTGGTTAGTCTGGTTTTGATGACCCTGGTGTCACTCTGGTGCTGGCGTGAACCTTTGTTACTGGTGCTGATAGTTATTTTGGGTGTGGGCCTGCTAGCGCTGATTGGCTGGGTGATCACGAATTTGTCAGTCGGCGCCATGTTGGGGCTGCTTGCTTTGATAGCCGTGAGCCTACTGATAGGTATGAAAGAACTCAACAAGCACAACATAAAAAGATAGATTTTTTTAAATGAAAAAAAAACCGGGCATTAATGGCGATTGGGTTCCTGTTACCAGCGAAGAGCGTAACGCTGGGATAGCGCTATCAACGACCATTATGCTTGGTACACCCGCAGCAGTGCATGTGGCAACAACGGTAGGTCCTAGCTTGGGAAAGTTTACCTGGCTGGTTGCATTAATTTTTTGGTTATACGGTCTGATGTTTTGGGTTACCTCAGCTGGCAGGCAAATGTTTCGTAGCAAGCGTTGGGAATGGACGCCAGAGGCGCTGGAAGAGCTGCGTCAATATGAGCGCAATAAAGAAAGCCAGATATTCTGGGGATATTGGTGGGTACGTTTTCCGATAGGACTTTTTTTCTTAAGCATAGGCATGTATGCATTCCTGCTTGAGGATTTCATGCTGCAGTGGATTAGTGTGCTGTTCCTTATGGTGGCTTTTGTGACACCTTTTGTTTTCATGAAAGAGCTGGTCTTGTTGCCGCTATCTATGATCGTGATACTTGCGTTGCTAGGGGTGGTGGCTTTATTGCCGACTGCGCTCATAGTGATGTTCGGGGTTATTGGTATGGGCGTGATTATGGCGATCGCAAAAAACCGGCGCAGCAAATTGCCATCTAAGAAAAAAGTCAGTAAGAAGGCTGAGGCTGGGCAGTCTGATGAAAAGCCTGCGGAAGGTGGTACAGATGCAGTGCAGAGTGAAGTTGTTGCAGAGCCCGCTTCAGATGCAGAACCAGCCAAAACATAAAGCTTGAATAAGATGAGATTTTTTAGTCAGCGCCGTCAGGCTGAGAGATAAGCAATAAAAAGACGGAAGACAAGAATTAAATGGTGCCTCGGGTCGGAATCGAACCGACACTCCTTGCGGAACCGGATTTTGAGTCCGGCGCGTCTACCAGTTCCACCACCGAGGCAACGGGACGGATTTTACCAGAATTCTCGTCACTTTCTTATTTTTGCTCGTTCTTGTTCTCTCATTAATCCAAGTTATAAAAAAATACGGCGCTTAAATAAAGCGCCGTATTGCATTGCAAGCCCAGCCTTGGGCATTACTGCATGTGTTGTCCGCCATTGATGGCGATATTCGCGCCAGTTAAAAATGCCGCTTCATCTGATGCGAGATAACCCACCAAGCCAGCAACTTCTTCGGGCTTGCCGAGCCGTCCCATAGGAATTTGCGGAATGATTTTGCTGTCTAAAACTTCTTGCGGTATGGCCATCACCATTTGGGTACCGATGTAGCCCGGTGAAATTGTATTGACCGTCACACCTTTGCGCGCCACTTCCAACGCCAGTGCTTTGGTAAAACCATGCATACCTGCTTTTGCAGCAGAATAATTGGTCTGACCAAACGCACCTTTTTGACCATTGACTGAAGAAATATTAATAACTCTTCCCCAGCCTCTGTCGGTCATGCCATCGCAGACAGGTTTGGTCATGTTGAAGACGGAATCAAGATTTGTCTTAATGACGGCATCCCAGTTGGTTTTATCCATTTTCTTGAATGTCATGTCGCGCGTGATGCCGGCATTGTTGACCAGTACATCAACTGGCCCCATTTCTTTGGTGATTTGGTCAACGCATGCTTGTGCAGAATCAAAATCACCTACATCGCAGGCATAAGCATGAAAGTTATAACCTTTCTGCTTCATGTCTGCGAGCCAGGCCGCTACCTTGGTATTGCCAGGTGAGTAAGTTGTCGCTACTGAGTAGCCCATTTTTGCCATTTTTATGCAGATGGCTTCACCCAATCCGCCCATACCGCCGGTTACTAAAGTCACTCTCGTCATGTCTGCTCCTTGAGTAATATCTGTAGCGATCAGCTAAATGCTGCCGCCTTTTTTAAAAAACTAAATATAAAAACTAAATATAAAAACTAAATATAAAAACCAGAGCTAGCGCTCAATTGCCAGCGCAACACCCATACCTCCACCTATACATAAGCTGGCCAGTCCGCGCTTGGCATCGCGTCGTATCATTTCATGTATTAGCGTGACGAGTATGCGGCAGCCTGATGCGCCGATAGGATGACCTATTGCGATGGCACCACCGTTGACATTGATTTTTTTCGTGTCCCAACCCATTTCCTTGTTGACCGCGATCGCTTGCGCAGCAA
>CAIVDH010000399.1 GCA_903904635.1 uncultured Burkholderiales bacterium
AATGCATCAACACCGATTTTGCCTTGGGAGTCACAGATGGAATTAGATAACGCGCCCCTAACAGCTGGCGCTAATCAGACGGATAACGTCGCAATCAAATCAGCGCAACTATCTTTCTGGTCAAGAATGATGCGTAAACTGAGCAATACAATTAAGCTTGATTTTTATCAGCATAGTTCACTGACAAGATTCACTCTTCATACACATTTGCGAATTTTATTGCTCGCACTTGGTATATCCCTGCTGGCACTGGCTGGTCTGACTTGGTTAAATGCGCAGCAGGCGGATTATGCTTCTGCGCAAACGCAAATAGCCGGTAATGCGTTGATGCATTCGCAACGTATAGGCAAAGCAGCCCCAAATGCGATACAGGGTAACCCTGATGCTTTCGTTCAGTTACGGCAGAGCCGCACGGCGATGAATGATAATTTACGCATATTAGCTGATGGTGGCACTGTACAGGGACGTAACATACCGGGCCCGGATCAGCATGCAGCGCAAAGTCTTGCTGATATACGAAAGACCTGGCAAAAATCCGATCAGGCTGCCACCCGTATTCTGGCGATGGAAAAAGAGCTGACTGGATTTCGTACCACACTGCAAACACTCAATAATCTTAGTCCTAAACTATTAGAAATATCTGAGCAGATCGCGAGTCTCTCTGCACAAATCGGTGCTACACCGCGGGAAATTTCAGCGGCAGGTCAGTTAGTCATGCTGACCCAGCGACTAGGTAAAAGTGCAAATGAATTTCTGACATCCGAAGGCGTCAATCCAGCCACTGCTTTCCAGTTGGGCAAAGATGCGCACGCATTTCATGACATTGTTGTCGGCCTACTCGAAGGTAGTGCAGTGTTGCGGCTACCAGCGGCCAGTAATCCGGATGTGCGGATGAAGCTGGCTGAACTAGCACAATCGTTTAGTGAGTATCAGCGTCTGGTAGGTGGCATTTTAGGTAATCTGCAAAATTTTATTGCAGCCAAAGAAGCAGAGCTTTTAATTTTTTCTGAAAATGAATTGTTGCGCGAAAAATTGCAGCAACTTCAAAAAAATTATCTGGCACATGAAGTGGAGGGTGACTGGACCAAATGGGGCATGCTGGCAGCGGCCATACTTTCTCTGCTAATTGCATTGGGTATTGGCATGCTGATGCTAAGAGAAAGCCGGCAAAGGGCGGCAGAAGCTGAATCACGCCGTTTGCAAGCCGACCTTCAGCGTAGTCATGCATTAAAAGAAGAAGAAATGGCGCGCAGTATTAATCAACAAAATCAGGCCGCAATTTTGAGGCTAATGAATGAGCTGCAAGAAGTTTCAGATGGAAACCTGACCATTACTGCAACGGTATCGGAAGATATTACCGGTGCAATTGCAGATTCCGTGAACTACACTCTGGAAGAATTACGCACCCTGCTCAGCAAAGTGAATCACACTGCGCTGCAAGTAACCTCTGCATCAGGTACCGCACAAAATATTTCTTCCGAATTATTATCACTGGCAGCGCGCCAGTCTGCTGAAATCGAACAAACGGGCCAGGCCGTATTGCAAATGACGGAGCAGATACATCAAGTCTCGCGTGCCGCATCCGAATCAGCTGAAGTTGCACAGTCATCTGTGCACGCCGCACTGCAAGGTGAGAGTGCAGTACAAGATGCGATACGCGGCATGCAGGACATAAGAGGTCAAATTCAGGAAACTTCCAAGCGCATCAAGCGGCTAGGTGAATCTTCGCTGGAGATCGGTGATATTACTGAGTTAATCGCCGATATCACCGAGCAGACTAACGTGCTGGCGCTAAATGCAGCGATACAGGCTGCATCTGCCGGCGAGGCCGGTCGCGGTTTTGCGGTGGTGGCAGAAGAAGTACAAAAACTGGCAGAGCGCTCCGGTGAGGCTGCAAGACAAATCGCCACGCTGGTACAGGCCATACAAACTGATGCGCAGGATGCAGTGCTTGCAATGGAAAAATCAACGCAAGGTGTCGTTGAAGGTGCGCGGTTATCCGATGCGGCCGGATCGGTACTGGCAGATATACGACGTATCTCGCATCATCTGTCTGATTTGATTCAAGGCATTTCATCATCCACCAATCAGCAGGCAATACTGGCTGATGGCGTAGCGCGCAATATCGATAGCATACTGACTGTCACCGAACACACGCGTCAGGGTACCCAGCAGACTGCAGGTTCAGTTGTGGAGCTATCTGCGTTAGCTGAAGAACTCCGGCAGGCAATCGCACGTTTTCGTATAGCCAGCTGAGTAATTTTTGTCGCCAGATCCAAATTCAATCATGAGTCAGAAAATACCAGCTGAGTATGCCAAGACGCGGCCGTTGGCTGGCAGTTCGCTATTGGTGATTAAGGAAATACAGAGCACCATTCAAGTCGGAATGGCGCAGCTCGATAAGGTATTAATCAATGCAGCTGATGATGAGATTTCATTATCTGCATCAAGAAAAAAAGTCATTACTTATCTTTATCAGTCA
>CAIVDH010000400.1 GCA_903904635.1 uncultured Burkholderiales bacterium
AGCAATGCCTAATTCTTTGCGCAAGCGATTAAGCGACTGCGCAATCTCTTTGATGATGGAAGGTTGTATGCCCTCAGTGGGTTCATCAAGAATCAGTACCTGCGGCTTGGAGACCAGCGCCCGCGCAATCGCCAGCTGCTGCTGCTGTCCACCAGACAGATTGCCGCCCTTGCGAGCGCGCATCTCATCAAGTACGGGAAAAAATTCATATATAAACGCAGGAATGCCGTCGTAGCGTTGCGTCTCCAGTCCGGACAAAATATTTTCTTCAACGGTGAGCTGAGGAAAAATCATGCGCCCTTGTGGAACATAGGCCACGCCCGCTTGCACTCTTTTGAAGCTTTGCAGACCGAATAACTCCTTGTTATCGAGCTTTATTGATCCACTCTTTGCAGGAATCATGCCAACTATTGCTTTAAGTAAAGTACTTTTACCCATGCCATTGCGACCAACTATGGCCGTAGCACTTCCGCGCTCAAGCGTGAAAGATATATTTTGGATAACCGGGCTCTCGCCATAGCCCACATGTAAATTGGAGATAGACAGCATGATTTCCTCAATGGCCTAAATAGACTTCGATTACACGCGGATCATTTTGCACATCATCGATACTGCCTTCGGAGAGCAGCTTGCCCTGATGCAGTACCGTCACGATGCTGGCGATGGATTTAACGAATTCCATATCATGTTCAATGACGACTAATGATTTGCCCAATGCGATGGTGCGCAACAGCTCAGCAGTTTGTTCGCGCTCACGTGGCGACATGCCGGCGACAGGCTCATCAAGCAGCAGCAGCTCAGGCTCTTGCATCAACAGCATGCCAATTTCCAGCCACTGTTTTTGGCCATGCGCAAGCGTGCCGGATTTTATGTGGAGATGATTTTCAAGTCGGATTTGCTGCGCAATTTCTTCTATGCGTGCTTTGACCTGTGGTGTGCGGCGGAACAGTATCGATGCCCATACGCCATGCACTTGCGGTATCGAGATTTCCAGATTTTCTGCAACCGTCAGATCTTCATAAATAGAAGGATTTTGAAATTTACGTCCTACGCCATGACGCACGATTTCAAATTCAGGCATCGCGGAGAGCTCCATATCGCGAAAGCGTATGCTGCCGGACGTGGGTTGGGTTTTACCGCAGATCATATCGAGCAGCGTCGTTTTGCCTGCGCCGTTAGGTCCGATGATCACGCGCAGCTCGCGTTCATTCACAGACAGCGATAAATTATCCACGGCCTTAAAGCCATCAAACGAAACAGTTACGTTTTCTACCGTCAGTATGCGTTGCGAGCCTTCTGTTTTTGCGAGCTGATCTTGTGCAGCTTTAACCGACTGGGAGCTGTTTGCACTCATGGCAGCTCCTTTTTTGCAGATTTTGAAGTAAGAAGTTTTTGTATCGTGCCGGCTATGCCATCAGGCATGAAGCCAACCACAATGATGAACATCGCACCGAGCAAAAATAACCACGTCTGTGGGAACTGCTCAGAAAAATAGGATTTCATCAAACCCACCATCAGCGCACCAATTACCGCACCAGTGACAGAAAGACGACCGCCCATTGCAGCGAAGATCACCATCTCTACCGAAGCAACAGAGCCCACCAACGTCGGACTGATCAACCCGACTTGCAGCGTATACATCGCGCCACCGATGGAAGACAACACAGCGGCAATAGTAAAAACAAACGCCTTGAACATGGCCGTGTTGTAGCCGGAGAAGCGCACCCGGTCTTCGCGGTCACGCACGGCGATTAAAATTTTGCCAAATCGTGTTTGCAGCAAAAGCGCAGCAAGCGTTGTAATAACCAGTAAAAATCCGATTTCAATAAAATAAATCGAGCGTCGGCTTTCTTCTGAAATCACATCCATGCCGAGCAGGGTACGAAAATCCGTGATGCCGTTTGCGCCGCCCGTGTCACCTTGTTGGCCGATGATTAATACCGTCATCGTCATGGCCAGTGAAATCGTCACGATAGCGAAATACACACCAGAGACACGCTTTTTGAAAATCGCATACGAGAAGGGGAAAGCGATCGCAATGGGCACTAACAAAATAGCGGCAACAGTCGCAGTGAAAGAGCGGAATGGCTCCCACCACAAAGGCAGCGTCTCTACACTGCTCCAGACCATGAAGTCAGGCAGCTCAGGCGCAGAAGCTTCGAGCTTTAAGAACATCGCCATCGCATAGCCGCCTATGCCGAAAAATATGCCCTGGCCCAGCGACAAGATGCCGCAATAGCCCCATACCAATACAACACCAACAGCGACAAATGCAAACGCAATATATTTGCCGAAGTTGGCCAGCCAAAATGAATCCAGACTGAGTGGCAGCAGCACGATCAATAACAACGCCAGTGCAATATGCGCAACCGGTTCGGAAGAGAGTTGAAAGTGTTTCATATCAAGCGCGCACTTTCGAAGAAAATAATCCGTTAGGGCGGAAGTACAGTACCAATATCACCAGCAGCAGTATCGATACCTTTGCCATTGAGCCGCTCATCAAATATTCCAACGTAGTTTGTGATTGCGCGATAACGAAACCGGAAGCGACTGTGCCAAACAAACTGGCCACACCACCAAAGACCACCACAATGAAAGAATCAATCACATACAATTGGCCGGTGCCGGGATTGGTTGAGCCTATCATCGTGAACACCGCGCCGGCGATACCGGCAAGCCCGGAGCCCAATGCAAACGTAGTTGCATCAACACGATCAGTATTAATGCCCACCGCAGAACTCATCGCACGATTTTGTGTAACAGCGCGTGCACGCAAGCCTGCACGGGTTTTGAAAAATAATAAGTAGACGCAGATAGCAACCAGTATCGTTAAACCAATAATGAAAATACGATTTAGTGGCAGCTGTATGCCAGCGACAGGTTCCCATGCGCCAGTCAGCCATGACGTCAGTGGCAATGAAACTTCTTGTGCGCCGAAAATAGAGCGAAACGATTGCTGCATGATCAGCGACAAACCCCAGGTTGCCAGTAGCGTATCCAGCGGCCGTTTATAAAACCACTGCATAAACCCGCGTTCTAGTGCGTAGCCAAACACATACGTCACAAAAAAGGCAACCAGTATGGCGACGATCAGGTAATAGTCCATCAGCGATGGCAGATAGAGTGAAAAGAACTTTGATGTCAGATACGTGGCATAGGCACCCAGTGTCATGAGTTCGCCATGTGCCATGTTGATCACGCCCATCAGGCCGAAAACAATGCCCAGCCCTAGCGCCATCAATACCAAAATAGTAAATAACGACAAGCCGTTAAAGACTTGCATGACAAAAATTTCAAACGACATCCGATACTCCAAAAACGCATACTGGTTTTTAAAAGCCGCCCGCAACTACACGGGCGGCTTTGCTGCACAAGCCTATAAAACTAATAGGCTTATAAAACGCGGATTACAGTTTTGGGAACGGATTTGGCTGAATCACATCCGACTCGAATACGATATCAAATTGCCCATCAGGACGCGCTTTACCGATACGCACACGTTTTGCAACGTGATGGTTCGTTGCATGTACCGTGACCTTGCCTTCAGGCGCATCAAGTTCCAGCCCGGCTGAAGCGGCGATGACTTTTTCAACATCGAATGACTTCGCTTTTTCAACTGCCATTTTCCACAGATAGACGGAGTTATAAGCCACTTGCATCGGATCGCCAACGACACGGTCCTGGCCATATTTAGATTTGATGGCTTTGACAAATTTATCGTTACGGGCGCTCTTAATGCTCTGGAAATAGCCCATGCATGCGTAGTAGCCGACTGCATTATCTTTGCCGATACCATCAATCTCATTTTCCGAAACGACGGTTGAGAGCAGTTTTTGTTTGTCGCCACCCAGACCGGCGGCTTTTAGCTGCTTGTAAAACGCAACGTTGGAACCACCAACTACCGTTGAATAAATCCAGTCAGGTTTTGCGGCCTTGATTTTATTGATGATGGATGAAAATTCGGTATGACCCAGCGGCACATATTCTTCACCGACAGTTTGTCCGCCTACACGCGCCACAGTTGGTCTGGCAATCTTGTTGCACAGACGTGGGTAGATGTAATCAGAGCCAACGAAGAAGAAAGTTTTGCCTTGTTGCTTGGCCATCCATTCGATTGCAGCAATCACAGATTGCGTTGCTTCTTGCGATGGATAGATTACATACTTGTCTTGTTCCTGACCTTCGTAATAAGTTGGGTAGTAGAGCAGACCTTTATTTTGATTCAGCACGGGCAGCACAGCCTTACGCGAAGCTGAGGTGTAGCAACCAACGATTGCGGCAACTTTGTCGCGCTGTAGCAGTTTCTTTGCTTTTTCAGCAAAGGTCGGCCAGTCTGATGCGCCGTCTTCAATGACCGCTTCAATCTGACGGCCCATTACACCGCCGGCGGCGTTGATTTCTTCAATAGCTAATTTTTCTGCATCGACCAGTGAGGCTTCAGCAATAGCAATGGTTCCTGAAAGCGAATGCAGCAAGCCGAGCTTGACGGTTTCTGCGGCGTGCGCGGATGAAGATAAAAGTCCTACACCAGGAATTGCGCTGGCTGCGAGTAACGCACCACTGGTTTGAAGAAAACTGCGACGATTGAATTTAGACATGCCTGAATCTCCTGTAATTGTGTTTTGTAAAACGTCCAGACCCGACTGCTGCGCTCAAGGTTTTAAGGGGGCCTTGAGCATTCCGCTGCTTCATGTGTTGAAACACATTTTGCGAAAACAAAAAAAATGCCCTAAGGGAACGTCTACACGTTCCCTCAGGGCTTTTTCGCCTTGCACTGCGCCGGCATTGTTGGCGGCACTGCGCACAAATTTTGACTTCGCAGTGTTGCGAAGTGGGTTGAGAATACGCGCGCCTTTTATCGCTTGTCAATACATGGAAAATGACTTTTTGAATGAAATCATTTCAAAAAAACAGGTTTGGCCGCGTTGCATCGCAATATTAAATTGGTGATAAAAGTGCGAAGCCTTGCAAAATCAGGGAGAAAAAAATGACAGGCAATTTTGCGCCGCACAAAAAAGGTGCGAATTTATTTGTTTAAAATTTTTAATAAATACGCTAATAAATACGTTGTTGAATAATTTATTAAATAGTTAATAAAATTATTCTTATTCGCCC
>CAIVDH010000401.1 GCA_903904635.1 uncultured Burkholderiales bacterium
AAACCGTTTGCAGCGCCTGAGCTGGTGGCACGCTTAAAGGCGCTGGTCAGGCGCAGTAATCCCAGACCGATTGAGATGCAAATCGGTGGCTTGCAGCTTGATGCATTTTCGCGCCGTGCCAGTATTGACGGGCAAACGATAGAGTTGTCGGCGCGTGAATGGGCTGTACTTGAATATTTAATACAGCAGGCTTCCCGCGTAGTGAGCAAACAGCAAATCATTGATGCGATTTTGCCATGGGGAGAAGAAGTGACTTTAAATGCTGTTGAAGTTTATGTTTCACGCATACGAGCCAAGATCGCTTCGGCCGGTATTTCCATTAAAACGATACGTGGCTTTGGCTACATGCTGGAGCAGACTGCGCAATGAGCTTGCGTATCAAACTGCTCAAGTGGCTGGTGGTTCCACTTTTGGCGGTGAATCTGGCTGGTGCGACGGCTGCTTACTGGCTGGCATGGATACCTGCGCAGGGTGCGCTGGATCAGAGCTTGGCCGATGCTGCATGGGCGCTGGTGCCTCATGTGCAGGAGACTGATAGCGCCATAGAATTGCGCCTGTCTCAGCAGGCCGAGCAGGTTTTGCGGGTGGATCACTTCGATGAAATTTTTTTCGTGGTGCGCGATCTTAATGGCCGTACGATAGCTGGCGATAAAGATTTCCCTGCCCTGCAGATTCCCGAACGTCCGAATTCTTCTTTGGCCTATGGCAGCAAGATGCGCGGCGAAGATGTACGGGTGATTGCACTTAAGACCATCGTTGGTCATGAAACAATACTAATCGGTGCGGCAGAAACCCGTATCAAGCGTCAGCAAACCCGCATGCGGATTTTTCTTTCTTTGCTGGGATCAGAACTTTTGCTCGGCATTATGGTGCCCATTGTGGTCTGGCTTGCTCTGAATAAGGGGCTCTCTCCCCTGAGAGCAATGCAACGCAATCTCGAGCAGCGCAAGACCGATGATCTTTCTGAGCTGCCTGTGCAAAACGCACCGGTTGAGATTGTGCCGTTCATACGCGCAATCAATGATCTACTGGCCCGCGCGCAGGAAAGCGCCCGCGCCAAGCAAGATTTTTTAGCCAATGTGGCGCATCAGCTGCGCACGCCATTGGCCGGTTTCAAGGCGCAGCTGGAGTGGCTGCAGGCACAGCACAAAGATGATCTGGAGACGGCGCGCTCTGCTGCGTTGATGCTCGCCTCTGCTGACCGCATGGCTCGCAAGGCCAATCAGCTACTAGCTTTGGCGCGTTCACAGCCTGGTGATTTTGACAGGCGCCATATGGAAACGATAGCACTTGATCAGCTGCTGTCTGAATCAGTTCAGCATTTTGTGGAAGAAGCATTAAAGAAAAATATTGATATCGGATTTGATTTGCGACCGACTGTTGTGCAAGGTGACCGATTTCTTTTACGTGATCTGATTGATAACGTAGTCGATAACGCTATTCGTTATTCGCCAGAAGGTAGTGCCGTGACTGTCAGCTGCATGATGCAAGAGTCGGGTGGCGTATTGAAAGTGGAGGATGCCGGACCGGGCATTCCTGAAACAGAAAAAGAGCGAGTCTTCAGCCGGTTTTACAGGCTAGACCATAGCCAGTCTGGCAGCGGCCTGGGTTTATCTATCGTGCGTGATATCGCGCGTGAGCACAATGCCACCATTAGCGTCAGGTCGGGAGCCGATGGTAAAGGAACGAGTTTTCTGGTGCTATTTCCTCTGCCTGACCAGTTTGGACAGGCCTCACTTAGCTTGTTATAGCCTCTTTATAGGTCGTAATAGTGTTCTATTGCGGTTTTTATACGCTTGCTATGAGCTTGCTTATGTTGGTTTTGTAAGATAATCCGTGTTTTCACGTTTATCGCAGGATGCAGCTTGGCTTACAGCGTCAAAGAAATTTTCTACACTTTACAAGGCGAGGGCGCGCAATCAGGACGACCTGCTGTGTTTTGCCGTTTCGCCGGCTGCAATCTCTGGTCCGGCAGGGAGGTTGACCGTGCAACGGCTATTTGCCGATTTTGCGATACGGATTTTGTCGGCACCGATGGCAATCTGGGTGGCAAATTTGAAAGCCCAGCCGCGCTGGCAGAGCGCATCAATGCGCAATGGCCTGCTGCCAGCGCCAAACATAAATACGTGGTCTTTACCGGCGGCGAGCCTTTATTACAGCTTGATGCTGGCTTGATTGAGGCCATGCACGCGCATGGATTTGAGATTGCGATCGAAACCAATGGCACGCTGCCCGTGCCCGCAGGCGTGGACTGGATATGTGTGAGCCCGAAAATCGGCGCAGAGCTAGTGGTGAAGACAGGGCATGAACTCAAGGTTGTGATTCCACAAGATCAGCAAAGCTTACTAGCTTATGCATCGCTGTCGTTTCAGCATTTTTTTCTGCAGCCTATGGATGGACCAAGGCTGGCGGAAAACACAAAACTGGCGATTAATACTTGCAAAAAAAATCCGCAATGGCGTTTGTCTTTGCAAACGCACAAACTGCTACAGATACCTTAAGTGTAGAAATTTTTTATATAAAAGAATCGTAAAACAATGCTGACTATTACCCGCAAGCTGGAGTTCGATGCAGGCCATCGCATACCGGATCATAAAAGCCAGTGCCGCAATTTGCACGGACATCGCTACACCCTAGAGATTACGCTGGTGGGGCAGGTGATAGAGCAAGAGGGCAGCTCTGATAATGGCATGATCATGGATTTTTCTGATGTGAAGTCACTGGCAAAAATACATTTGGTTGATATTTGGGATCATGCTTTTATCGTGTATGAAAAAGATCAGGCTGTCCGAGATTTTCTGGCAACGATACCGGACCATAAAACAGTCATCATCGAACATATACCCACTGTAGAAAATCTGGCGCGTACCGCTTTTGCTATTTTGCGCAGTGCGTTTAAAGATCATTACGGCACAGGCTTACGATTGCACAAACTGGTGTTGCATGAAACACCAAATTGCTGGGCAGAGATCACTGACGATGCCTGACATGCTGTTGCCTGACGAAACTGCACGAGACGCCGACTTCATGCAGCAGGCCTTGCTGGCTGCTATTGAAGCAGAGGCGTTGGGCGAGGTGCCGGTAGGTGCAGTGGTGGTCAAGGACGGCGAGATCATTGCGATAGGTTATAACCAGCCCATAGGGCAGCATGATCCGACTGCGCATGCCGAGATTGCGGCGTTGCGTGCTGCTGCGGTTGCAGTTGGTAATTATCGTTTGCCTGGCTGTACGCTCTATGTGACGCTGGAACCTTGTGCGATGTGTGCCGGTGCGATGATGCATGCGAGACTGGCGCGGGTCGTGTTTGGCGCCAGTGATCCGAAAACAGGCGCGTGCGGCTCGGTGTTGAATTTGTTTGCAGAAGAAAAATTGAATCATCACACGGCTTTGCGTGGTGGTGTGATGGCGGAAGATTGTGCTGCGCTGTTGCGTAAATTTTTTGCTGCTCGGCGTGCACAAGCTGCGGCCGCTAGTAAAAGCCTCTGAAAATAGTTAAGCGAATATGGAAAATCAGACTAACTGTTATTGCATAGCGATTGTTGCACCGAGCGGGTACGCAGCCGACCGTGCGGCTTATGATCGCGCGATTATAAATCTGCGCGCTGCTGGCCACACGGTGCATGACTACACGGCAGAGTCAGATAAAACTTTACGTTTTGCTGCTAGTGATGCGGCGCGCATTTCTCAGTTGCACGCTGCGGCAAATAATCCGGATGTGGACATCGTGATGGCTTTGCGCGGAGGGTATGGCCTTTCACGCCTGCTGCCGCTGATAGATTTTGATTTATTGGCGCAAAGCGGAAAATTATTCGTCGGCCACAGTGATTTCACTGCTTTGCATCTGGGTTTGCTGGCTAAAACTGGCGCAGTTAGTTTTGCTGGGCCGATGATTTGCGATGACTTTAGTCGCGCAGATAGCAGCGAGTTTACGCATCAGCATTTTTGGCAATGCCTGTCTGCGCCTGCTTGCACGATTACCGCTAAGGTTTTGGGTAATACGCAGTTTGCCGCTGAAGGGCTGCTGTGGGGCGGTAATCTCAGCATGCTCACGCATCTGATCGGCTCGCCCTGGATGCCGCAGATTGAAGGTGGTATTTTGTTTATTGAAGATATTAACGAGCATCCTTATCGGGTAGAACGCATGCTGCTGCAACTGCTGCATGCAGGTATTTTGCAAAAGCAGAAGGCCGTGCTGCTGGGTGATTTTTCTGGTTATCGTCTGAGTGATTATGATAATGGTTATGACTTTGCGCATATGCTGAGTTTCATGCGCTCACAAATGACTGTGCCTTTGGTGCAGGGTTTGCAGTTTGGACATGTGCGCGACAAACTGACCTTGCCAGTTGGCGCGCAGGCTACGCTGCGCTCTGATGCAGAAGGTTTCTTGCTGGACCTGTCGGGCTATCCCAGAGCTGGCTTGCGCTGAATAGTCAATGCTGCAGCTGTTACGCTGCAGCGCACAATGGTAAAATCACACACTTATTTTTTTACGAATTTCTAAAGGCCACCGCAGTGCTTTCCACAGCTAACATTACGATGCAGTTTGGGCCTAAGCCCTTGTTTGAAAATATTTCTGTCAAATTTGGTGAGGGCAATCGCTATGGCCTGATCGGTGCCAACGGTTGCGGCAAATCTACCTTCATGAAAATACTGGGCGGCGATCTTGAGCCTTCTTCCGGTACAGTGATGTTGGATGCGCATGAAAGACTGGGCAAGCTGCGTCAGGATCAGTTTGCGTTTGAAGAAATGCGCGTACTTGATGTGGTGATGATGGGCCACACCGAGATGTGGGCTGCGATGGCTGAGCGTGATGCAATTTATGCTAATCCGGATGCGACGGACGAAGATTATATGAAGGCGGCTGATCTGGAAGCGAAATTCGCTGAATATGATGGCTACACGGCTGAAGCGCGTGCGGGTGAATTACTCTCAGGCGTGGGTATTCCCAATGTGCAGCATGCTGGCTTGATGAGCAGTATTGCGCCGGGCTTTAAGTTGCGCGTGTTGCTGGCGCAGGCCTTGTTTTCCAATCCGGATATTTTGCTGCTGGATGAGCCGACCAATAACCTCGACATCAACACCATACGCTGGCTGGAAGATGTGCTTAATGAGCGCAACTCAACCATGATCATCATTTCCCATGATCGTCACTTTTTGAATCAGGTGTGCACGCATATGGCCGATATGGATTACGGCACGCTCAAGACGTATCCCGGTAATTATGATGATTACATGCTGGCTTCCACGCAGGCGCGTGCGCAGCAAATGTCAGCCAATGCCAAGGCTAAAGAAAAAGTCGCTGAGCTGCAGGATTTTGTGCGGCGTTTTTCTGCGAATAAATCTAAAGCACGTCAGGCTACGTCGCGTGCCAAGCAGATCGATAAAATCAAGATCGATGATTTCAAACCATCATCACGTCAAAATCCGTTTATACGATTTGAAGGCGAGAAAAAATTACACAGGCTGGCAGTGGAAATACAAAGCATGAGAAAAGCGTATGACAAGCCTTTGTTCAAAAATTTTAGTCTCGCAGTTGAAGCCGGTGAGAAGATCGCCATCATTGGTGCCAACGGTGCCGGCAAGACCACTATGTTGCGCTGTATGGGCGGAGACTTGTGTGGCTTGCAGCCGGATAGCGGTAAAGTGAAATGGGCAGAAAATGCCAATGTCGGATACATGCCGCAAGATCCGACAGAAGAATTTGCTAATGATAAAAATCTTACTGACTGGATGGGCTATTTTACGCAGGAAGGTGATGATGATCAGGCAGTGCGTTCAATTCTGGGACGTTTATTATTTTCTGGCGATGATGTAAAAAAATCAGTGAAAGTACTTTCTGGTGGAGAGAAAGGCCGCATGATTTACGGCAAGCTGATGCTGGGTCGCCATAACGTGATGCTGATGGATGAGCCAACGAATCACATGGATATGGAGTCGATCGAGTCGCTTAATATAGCGCTGG
>CAIVDH010000402.1 GCA_903904635.1 uncultured Burkholderiales bacterium
GCAGAGAAGAGCCTGTTAGTTGATCAAACGTGGAGCGAGAAACCGCCACCGCCACTATTGATCACGCAAGCTGATGTATTCTTGCTCTTTACTCTCAGTGCCCTTTATCACTTCCAACAACCAGGCTTTAGCCTCTTATATTTTCCATATACGTTCAATAAATGCATCTAAATAATTTATTTACTGATACGCCTTGTTTGCCACTGATCGCGCGATAGTTTGTATAAACAATGCTCTCGCAATGTATGTCCCAACGGTATATCTGGGTGTTCGAAGGTTTCTGCGGTTTTTTTCATGCCTAGTTTTTTTTCATAACATTTTGCGAACGATAATTTTTCAGAGCCGTGAACGAGACGATTTCGGCCAGGCCAAGTCTGTCAAGCCCAAATTGGATTGCCTCTGCTGCTGCTTCAGTGGCATAACCCTTCCCCCAATGTGTACTTTCGAGCCGCCAACCGACTTCAACACAAGGTGAAAACGGTAAAATTGTCGTGGGAACATGAAGCCCAACGAAACCGATAAATTCTTGAGAATATTTAATTTCCACTGCCCAGAAACCCCAGCCGCGATTTGTAATTAATGATTGAATACGCTCTGCCAGCGCGTCACTTTCTAAACGCGTTAATAGGTTAGGAAAATATTTCATAACCTTTGGATCAGCATTGATACGCGCAAACGGTTCAAAATCAGATGCTTGCCATTGCCGGATGTGTAAGCGTTCTGAGTTGAATTCAAAGGGGAGTGTCATTTTGAATCTGATAATTTTTATGATGATCAAGCTTAACGGAAAATCTATTTAGAAGCTCTATCAAAATGAGCGCCGACTAGCGGCGCAGTCGCTGGCAAGGCGGGGACGCCGTAGACAGTTCAGGCGTACTGCAAGGCGCCCCCAACGCAGCCAGCGGCATTTTGATAGAGCCTCTTAGTGAAATTAATCGCTAAAGTCAAAATACATTTGATGCAATACCCTCGCTCATCAAGCACTGCTACAACCTGCTCTCGGAAGTTTTTCTTTTCGGGGATGATTTTTCCACGACTAGATGTTCAATGAAAACTGGCGGGCGGTTTGAAAATTGCGCTATGAGTCGAAGTTTCCCGTAAATGCTTTCCACATATTGACGCAATGTTGAGCGCAGCATGCACTTCATTTTTCAAGCTGGGAGATCGTGCCCTGTCCGACGCCTAGCGCCGCCTTTGTCGCCACCGAAAAACAGTATTGCATGGCGGTTTGAGTCAAAGGCAACGCGCCAGACTTCGCCGCATCAGCTCGATAAGGCCAGCGAGGTAGAAGTTGGCTAGCTTGGTTTTGATCTCGCTCCAACTGGGCATCCTTCAGGATTTTCGGGTCCCAGAGTTTCAGGAAGCCGCCCAGACGTTCTTCCTAATCCTGCATAGCCATGGGGTACGGCACCCCGCACCAAATGACTATTGAAAGTACGTAATCGAAGCGCTAAGAGCTGCTGCGAACCCTAACCAACTCAATCGAAAAGTTTGCCGGATCGTTGGCCTGCAAGTAGGTTTTCTAGCCAGGCTGCGCTCCTGGTATATGCATCAAACTCGTCTGTAATTTGACATGAGTTTATTTCCAAACCTGGTGCTGAACTCGCGTCCGTCAATACCCTTGAACCGCCTTCCAGGCTTTGTATTCGGACGGTCTTAAGCCGTAGCGTGCCAGCACACCTTCGTGCAGCCTGCGGAGTTCTTCGACAATGAGTGCCTGCACACCTTCTTGCTCGAGCTCAGGAACACGTTCTGCCACGGCTCGCTGAATACTGGAAAGCGGCTCAAGTTCCGGCCAAGTGATCACTTCGCGGATGGTCTGCTTGATGAAATCACGCCAAGCTAAGCGAAGGGGGTCGGGCTCGGCTAGGTCTTGCTTGATCGCCAGATATTCCTGCGTAGAACGTTCGTAGGCCCAGACGTAAAGGTCTCGCAGTAGCTCCACGCGGGTCATTTCGTACACGCCGAGGGTGGCCCGACTATAGGCCTGTTCCGGCACGTCTAGAAAAGTCAGTGGACAAAGGTTCGCACGAAACAGTGGTAGATTCGCGGCCAATCGCGAGGTGCGCTTGTTGATGTCGGCAAAGGGCTGCAGGTAAGGCAGATGTACCATCATAAAGAAGGATTGCTCAAACGGATCTCCGATCTGATTCGCTTTGCCCAGGAGCACTTCCAGCGCGTCTTCGACCTGCTGTGGCGTTGAGAGCGGGCGATAGACACTTTTGCCGATATCAACAGCGTGCTGGCGAATCCGTCCCTCATCTGCTGGATTGGGCAACAAGTTTTCTGCCAAAGCGCTGTGCAAGTTCATCAGCGTGTAGCGGTTGAACGCCGCGCTATCGATGTTTTCGACTAACAGTTCGATCGCCGTCTTATGGTTCAGGATCATCTGTGTTTCGATGGCAGCCTTGCCCCGTGCCACCTTGCCATGCTCGATGAGTTCGCGCGTGTCGAGCCGGGAGTAGGTGTTGCCTTCGAGATGGCTAGATGCCCATGACAAGTCGATTAGTAATCGGGTGAGAATGGCGCGGCTGTAGGTACCTGCAGGTTCGTCAATGTCAGTGGTTCTTCCCATGTTGTGTAATTGGCGGCGCAGCGACTCAGACAAGTACCAGGTCTCATTAGGATGGTAAGCATCAAGAAAATCGCGTTGATAGCCTACTGGCTTGCGCGCTTCTGAAGGTTGGTCGATATAAGCAAGGATGTCCTGGCTGTCGGCAGAAAGAGGAATGACAGGTGGGAAGCTGTCTACTCTGGCGGCCATTACACCCTTGCCAGATTGGGTATCGGGACGAAAATAGCGACGTGCCCGACCTTCACCCAGCGCAGTGACTTGGCCGTTATTAATCAGCTTCGCGATCAAGCGCTGTGCTGTTCGTCTGGCAATACCTGGGTGTGCAGTTAGCAGTTCGGCCAGCGTCAATCCAGTCTCGGATGCCTGGATGCTGGTCAGTAAATCTGTGGTGGATAGCATAGCGTTATGGCGCTGTTTGAAGTGCATATGGCGCAATTATGGCGCAGTTTATTAAACTGCGCCAGTTTTACCTGAGAAGTGGCGCAGTTCGTGGCGAATTGCGCCACGGCCCTGCATAGGATAAAAATGACTGGTGCTGCTCTTATCTCATCTTGAGTTCTTGGGCTTGGGCAGGCAGCGATTCGCATGCGCATCGAAACCCTGCTTTATCCAGACTTCGCACTTGAATGTGCGAGGTCGTTACGGCGGCAGCAAGCATGCTTGCTGAAACCCCGCCTACACCCACGCGTCCCGCGGATTCGATTTGTGCAAACTGCGATCAATATTAAAAAGCCACCCTAAAACCGGGTGGCATTTTAATTTTGGTGGTGGGTACGGACATGGGTTCGATTCCAGTCTGAAGTAAACTTGTTCGATCCCTATTGCTGCATATGGCTGTTTCGGAAGATCGAGGGGCTTTGAGCCCGCCTAAATCGATGACTCAATCTTCCAGGGGACTCCTCAGTTCTCTCACCACAAAAAACGTCCGTTTAGTCCTGCATGAGTTGACTTCGCTCCGAACCGAAGCGTAGATCGAGCCGTTTTAACTCTGGCCAACTGTTGGTCCGTCAGTGCGGGCACTTTGAAAAGATTACGGCCTTCCATTTAGTAGAGCGGTCGCATGGGAATCAAATTCACCGAAATCATGACAAAAGCATTCTCAGAGAAAATATGCTTGTGCCATGACTCCGGCGACTGCTTGGCTGTCTTGGCCAGGGCTTGCTTCTCATGCCGCCGTAAAGATTTCATCGGCTTGGTATGAGAACCCGCTTTGCGGAATTTTGCTAGCGCCACGAAGGGGTTGCGTGGCGGGCGTTTTAGTTTAATTTTGTATCTCCTTTAATTGGGGTTGATTCAAAAATGATGCATGTTCGAGGCGAAGTTGTATGCGCTTCAGTAGCCAACGCTTGCAGAGCAATCAGACTTTCCGTGCGCACCGCTCACGCTGGCGACGAGCTTTACCAGTAATTTTTTTATCTTCCGAATCATTCTGCGATGACTGCGAAGCCTCGCAGCCATGGCTCCAAGTGCGCAATGTCAAACGTTCGCGTTTCGAATATCGCGATCATCTCGGCATGGATTTGCATCGGAGATCGCTGTAAACGCCAACCATTTATACGTAGAAAAACATCGGCAGCCGCGAACGCGGTACGCTTGTTGCCATCCACAAAAGGATGATTGATCGCGAGACTCTCCAGCAGCGCAGCTGCTTCCATAACGATGTCTTCGTAATAGCCAGTTTGTGGACGAAATAATGCAGCCTCGAGCGCTCCCGGGTCACGCACGCCTGGAGCACCGCCGTAGCGTTGCAACAAAACTGCGTGCAAGCCAAGTACGTCGGCCACCGTCAGGTAATCGTGCACCACGCGTTACTTCGCCAATTCCCGGTAGAGACTGTCGAACTCTTCCAGGCTGGATGCAAAAGAGGCCATCACATGTCGGCGAGGGCGCTCTTTTTGTTGCCGGTCAATGTAGTCACGCAAAGCTTCATCAAGCACAGCCTGGAACTGGCGGCCTTGGTTTTCGGCAATCTGGCGCAGGGCGGCAAGCACGTCAGGTGCGGCTTGGGATGAGAATTTCTCACGAGTAGGTGTGGTCATATTTTCTTCTTTCATGATACATCTTGAAATTTCATGATATAGCAAGATTAGGCGATGCACCAGTTTCTGGGACGCATCAGTCATCCACTGTGAATGGCTGATCCTAAGTTGCTGCAATTTTGCAGTTCAACCAAAGAAATTATCATGATTGAAAATATTTATTGGGGCCAGGCTTCACCCAACGGCAGGCTGGGATTTCTCCGCTGACCACTTGTTCGGCGTATTGCTTAGTCATGGTTACATACGACCGGCGGCGTACATCCATGTATTCACAAATACCTTGTTATCGGTTAAGATGTACGCGTACATCCATCTATCCTTGTTCTGTAAGGCACTGCATGACCAACACCAAACTGTTCAAAAACGGCAACTCCCAGGCCGTGCGAATCCCGGCCGAACTGGCCTACAGCAGCTGGGACATTGAACTGGTCATCGAGCGCCAGGGTGATGAGTTGCGCATCAGGCCAGCACGGAGGCGCATGGGCGATGTGCTGGGTAAGCTGGCCCAGTTCTCCCCTGACTTCATGAGCGAGGGCCGGGGCCTCAACGTCGAAGGTGATCGCGAGGCTCTATGAAGCCCAAGTTCATGCTGGACACCAACATTTGCATCTACCTGATGAAGCATCAACCGCCGCAGGTGCGGGCGCGATTTGCCGAATGCTTTGTAGGCGATGTGGTCATCTCCGCCATCACCCTGGCCGAATTGGAGTTCGGGATAGCTTGTTCAGGTGAGTCCCAGGCCAGAAATCAGGCTGCAATGGACGGCTTGCTGGAAGACCTGTTGGTTGCGCCATTCGAAGCGCGCGCAGCGCGCGCTTATGGCCCACTGCGTGCCGCCAACCGTGAACGCAATAAGGATGCTTTGGACAAGCTCATTGCATCACATGCGCTGTCGCTGGACGTAACGCTGGTCACCAACAATGAGGCTGATTTTCGTGGCTTTTCTGGCTTGGTTGTTGAGAACTGGATCAATAACCACTGAAGACGCCATGGCGTCCTACGATCGCGATCAGTCATTTTGGAGTTGATGCGATTTCCATGAAAAAAGCTAGGCCAGTTTCTCCCGGCGGAATGTTGCAGGAAGAGTGGAGGCGGCGGGAATCTCCCGGTCTTCGCGCTTGCAAGCGCGAATCCGCTGCGGCAGCGTCGAGCATGCTCGACGAAACCCTGCCTTATCCAGCCATCGCACTTAAATGTGCGAAGTCGTTGCGGCGGCAGCAAGCATGCTTGCTGAAACCCCGCCTACACCCCCGCGTCCCGCGGATTCGATTTTCGCAAACTGCGATCAAAATTAAAAAGCCACCCTAAAACCGGGTGGCATTTTAATTTTGGTGGAGGCGGCGGGAATCGAACCCGCGTCCAAAGATCCTCTACAGACAGTTCTACATACTTAGTGTTGTCATTTAATTTTATCTGACTGACGCGGACGCACACGCTGCAGCCAAACGAGTCACCTATATTTAACGCTATATCAAGTAACCCGACATAGCGCGATTCCCTGTGTATGACTCTACTGCTGTTGCCAGCCTGCCCCAGGGAAGAGACAGTGTAGAGCTAGAAAGTTATTAAGTTTCTAGTGGTTTACGCTGCGAGAGCGTAATTTTCTTCGTTTGCAATTAAGCATTTCCGGTTGGATTTACGAGGTGACCAGCCCTCGGTATGCCCTGCGCTGCTTTGTAACCCCTGTCGAAACCAGGTCGCCCCCAAGTAGAGTACTGATTGTAGCCCAACAGATTGGGTGCATCCTTAAAAATTCAAGTCTTTTGGGTATGTAAAAACGCGAGCAGTGAAAGTGGTGTGTCAGCAATGATGTCTGCGCCCCAGCTTAATGGTGCGGTATTGCCGCAATAGCCCCATGCGGCTGCAATGGTAAACATACCCGCAGCCTTGCCGGCTTCTATGTCGCGCAGATCATCACCTACATACCAGCACTGCTGCGGCTCTAGGTTTAGCCGGCGTGCTGCTTCGAATAAAGGCTCTGGATGTGGTTTAGCATGGGCGGTGGTGTCGCCTGAAATAATACATGCGGCATGCTGCAAACCTATTTTGGGTATGAGTGCATCAGTAAACCGGGCAGGTTTATTAGTGACGATGCCCCATAGCAGATCGAGTTTGTTTATGTCATGTAAAAGCGAAGCTACACCTTCAAACAAAGTAGTGTTGTCGGCTATCAGCGCAGCATAATTTTCAAGAAAGGCGATGCGCAATGCATCATAGCCTTCGTCTTGCGGTGTTTTGTTAAAGGCTACGCCAATTAAGCCGCGTGCTCCGGCTGACGCAACCGGGCGCAATAGTTCATACGCTGTGGGCGCAAGACCAGATTGGGTGCGCAGCAGATTGACCGCCGCAGCCAGATCGGGAGCCGTGTCGGCAAGTGTGCCATCCAGATCAAACAACAGCGCGCTTGGCGCATTGAGAATAGGAGATTTCATGACTGGCTGGCTTCAGATCACGCGACAGTTAAACTTGTCGCGTGATTTTTTAAATTAAATAGGTTTGGAGCTGGCAATCAGATAATTGACATCGGTATCTTGATTGAGCGAGTAGATTTTTGTAACAGGGTTATAGGTCATGCCTTTAAGTGCATCGACTTGTAAACCTGCATTGCGACTATGTTGCGACAATTCTGCAGGGGTGATGAATTTTGCGTAGTCGTGTGTGCCACGCGGCAGCAGCCGCAATATATATTCGGCGCCAAGAATCGCAAACAGATAGGACTTAAGATTACGATTAATTGTAGAGAAAAATACATGGCCACCGGGTTTGACCAGCGTGGCGCAGGCCTTAACGATTGCTGCTGGGTCTGGTACGTGTTCCAGCATTTCCATGCAAGTGACAACATCAAATTGCCCAGGCTCGCGCGCTGCCAGATCTTCTGCGGATATATATTCATAACGCACAGGGACACCTGATTCCAGGCTATGCAAGTCAGCGACTTTGAGTGCTTTTTCAGACAAATCGATGCCTATGACTTTCGCCCCTTTTTTTGCGATGGATTCGGCCAAAATACCGCCGCCACAACCTATGTCGACTACAGTCTTGCCTGCCAGAGGCACGCGTGCATTGATCCATTCCAGTCGCAACGGATTAATTTCATGCAAAGGACGAAATTCGGATGTGGGGTCCCACCAGCGATGAGCAAGCTCGCTGAATTTTTTCAGCTCTAAAGGATCGGCGTTCATACGGAGATGATAGCGGAAAGTGAAAAATTTTCCCGAACCAGGCTTGAAAGCACCTTGTCCAAATAGACAAAGCCCTCAAATGCGAGGGCTTTGTTATGAAAGGATAGAAAATTATTTAGTGCGTTTTCCTACAACTTCAATATCCACACGACGGTTTTTAGCGCGACCTGCGGAAGTTTTGTTGCTTGCAACAGGTTGTTGCTCGCCTTTGCCATTTGTCACAATACGATCACTAGGCAAGCCTTTGGATACTAGGAATTTTTTTGCTGACAGCGCGCGACGCTTGGACAATTTTTCATTGTAGATGGCAGAGCCGACTGAGTCAGTATGGCCGGTCACAATAATCATTTCAACATCGGTGCCTTGTAGCTTGGAGACCAGATCTTCGAGCTTGCTTAGTCCTTCCGGTTGCAAATCAGATTTATCAAAGCCGAACAGCGTGTCGGTTTCAAATGTGACTTTTTCAGATGCTGCTACCGGTGCTGAGGCTGCTGCAGGCGCTGCTGCTGGGCTAGCTTTGGCTGCTTTATCAGTTACAGCAGGTGCTGCTGCGTTTTGATTTGCGGTTGCTGCATTTTTGTCAGTGCCGGACGTTAAAGGTACGCCATCACAGCCAGGAACAACGGCGTCTGCCTTGGTCCAGGTACCGGTATGCCAGCATTCGCCAAAACTGCTGCGAACTATGTTGCCATTTGAGTCAGCAACGTAGCCGTTAGGCGCTTTACTGCCCGCATAAACCAGGCTGGAGATGAATGTAATAATAAAAAATATACTTAAATTGCGCAGATCGTATTTCATTTTTGCTTTCCAGATATATATCCCCTCAGAGTAGAGGGAATTGAGAATAATTTTTTGCGATTGCAAAATTAGATTGGCATTAACGCAACTAATAATGCAATTAGAACACTATTCTAACCGGTTTTGAGTGGAATGATGACTGAAATATTATGTTTCAACTTGTAAATGCTTGGATGGCGAGGTTTTCAGCTGTAGTGGTCGGCAAGAGGTATTAAAGCGTTTTGAAAAAATTTAGGTAATATTTTGAAAAGATTAAACAGCCTATGCCGGCTTTTTTTACTGAGTGGAGTCGGAAGAGGATTTTCTGATCCTCTTCCATTGTAAAAATAGAAACTAGTATGAAAGTCGATATAGATTAGTTTGCTTTCCCGAGCTGTTGCCTTACGCCCACCACTTCAACCTCCACCCTACGGTTTTCAGCCCGCCCCTGACGGTTAGCGTTGCTGGCAAGTGGCTGGCTTTCTCCCTTACCCTGGGAGTACATTCTGTCGGCAGGTAAAGCTTGTGATAACAGAAATTCCTTCACAGCCTGGGCGCGTCGCTCGGATAGTTTCTGATTGTAGGATTCAGTCCCTGTCGAATCAGTATGCCCAACTGCCACAATGACCTCTACAGTCATACCCGAAAGACGTGTTGCCAGTTCGATTAATCTGCCGCGTCCTTCTTCTTTCAGAACTGCTTTATCAAAATCAAAATATGTATCCGTATCCAAAGTCACTTTCTCGGAGACAGGCTCTCTTTCTGCGATGACTGTTGGCGGAGGTTCAGCTGAGGGCGGCGCCTCTACACGCGGTGAGGGAAGTGGAACGGGGGTGGCTGTGGCCATGACGCCATCGCAGCCGACAATATTTGCTAATTTTGGAGTCCAGGCGCCGGTATGCCAACAATCACCGTTATTGCTCAGTACGGCTGCGCCATTTGAATCCTTTAAGTAGGCGGGGTTGTTTCCTATCGCGGGAGGCGGTGATTTTTCTGCAAATGCCTGGGTTGTTGCTAATGCCAACACCACCTGTATGAGTTTGAATATGAACCGCATGGTTATTTCTCCTTGCTTATGTTGTCCGAAAAATAGCTAGGCTGAGAACCACTCTCGCTAGTCCGTCGGTAACGTTGGCAAAGCCGTCTCTTATCTGGCGAGAGTGGTACTTAGTCGCTTAAATTTAGCGCGTGCCAGGAAGACTGAGTCAGTTTGGCAGGTGTGGCTGGGTGCGCTTTATAAAAAATCAAATCGGGCGAACATCAACCTGCAGCCAGGCTGGCTTATAGCATTGGTATATAAAAATAAGGGGGATTGCCGGATAGCTCGGGTTTTGCAGGGTCGGCGTGGTAAAATTTGCGGTTAATAAAAAAGCGCTCCGAAAAACACGGATTGCCTTCAAATACCTGTAATTTCTGTTTCAACTCACCGGCCTCCACATGGATCAATTCGCAAAAGAAACCATACCAATTTCGCTCGAAGAAGAGATGCGCAAGAGCTACCTAGATTACGCCATGAGCGTAATTGTGGGTCGCGCTTTGCCAGATGTGAGGGATGGCTTAAAGCCTGTGCACAGGCGTGTGCTATTTGCGATGCATGAAACCAATAATGTCTGGAACCGCCCATACGTGAAGTGCGCGCGCGTAGTCGGCGAAGTGATGGGTAAATACCATCCGCACGGTGACCAGGCAATTTATGACACGCTGGTACGTATGGCGCAGGATTTCTCATTGCGTTACACCTTGGTTGATGGTCAGGGCAATTTTGGTTCTATCGACGGTGATAATGCCGCAGCGATGCGCTATACCGAGTGCCGTCTTGATAAGATCGCCAGCGAGCTGCTGGCCGATATTGAAAAAGAAACCGTCGATTTCGTTCCCAACTACGACGGCAAGGAAAGAGAGCCTTCAGTACTGCCTACCCGCATACCAAATCTGCTCATTAATGGCTCTTCAGGTATCGCTGTTGGTATGGCAACCAATATCCC
>CAIVDH010000403.1 GCA_903904635.1 uncultured Burkholderiales bacterium
GGACTGAGCGCCGTTGCTACCTACGCCATATGATGCGTAGAGACTTGTGCGCTTAGATAAAGTGTGTTGCGCGCCTATGTTGTACAGCGATTGAGAAGTTGCGAGGTTATTCCGAGCAAATTGCGCGGAAATTGTCGTCGCTCCAGTAAGCGCATAAGCCAAGCTTCCGCTGTAACTGGTAACAGCATTTCCTGCTTGAACAGTTGAGGAAGTATAGTTACCTGAAATGGTTAATTGATCCAGCTGATAAGAAACACTAGCGGTCATACCTTTTATGGTGTTTCTGCGGTCCTGATAGCCCAAATTAATATTCAAGCCATTAATTGCACCTGATACCGAAGCCGCGTTGTAGCTATCTTGAACTTGACCTGCAGTTATAGCACCCAGTGCACCATTGTTTCTTACGCCGTGCAATGCAGTTGCAGTAAAGCCAGCGATAGACGGTGAAGTGTACTGAACTGAATTAGGAATAAAAAAACCATCTTCTCCAGTGCCAGAAGCGCCAACTGCTGCATTTCCAAATCCGCCGCCCATAATGATACGGTTAACAAAGAAGTGACCATTACCAGCGGTGCCAGCTGCTTGAGAACCGATGTATGGGGATAATTGACGACCAACGGTGATTCCGCCTAAGTCGTTGCTAGATAGGCCGACTGTGCTTACGCGACTAAACAATCCTGAGGTGCTGTCGCCACCACCATTGTCAACGATACCATTACCAGCGTTCAAGCCTGCTTCAAGTTGAAACGTTGCTTTAAGGCCGCCATCAAGGTCTTCGCTACCTTTAAAGCCGATGTTATTACCGCCTACCCAAGCACCCGCTCCAGAGAATGAAGTGCCTTTAGTGGTGTTGCCTGAACCAGTAGTATTGGCGAGACCAGCGTCGAGCGTGCCATATACGGTTACGCCTTCAGCCATAGCAGCTGAAGAAGCTACCAAAGCCAGTACTGCTAATGCAATTTTAGTGTTTCTCATTATTTAATCTCCAAAATGTTGTAATGCTAAAATTTCGTTTTGTCGTGATTGCTAACAAAACGACACTTCTAGACCATGGGATCAGGAAGCCAACTTGCATTGAAGCAAATCTATGTCTGGTGAGCAAAGCTATTTTTTGATTTGTGACAATTCCATGAATTTTTCGTTGCTTATACGCAACAACATGTTTGATTATTTCCATTAAGGCAATAAATAATGAGTCCCGACAAGTTAATTAATGCTTTTGATAAAACCCTGAGAATTTTTTCGGGGATAAGCTCTGCGCATCGACCCTATCCATCGGCTACGCTTGCCATTGGTGCGTTAAGCGAAGCCGATCGACGTCATAGCGCAGGATTGATGCGGATTAATCATGTCGGCGAGGTGTGCGCGCAGGCTTTGTATCAGGCGCAAAGTCGTTTTGCGCGTAATGAAGCCACGCGGCAACAGTTTGTAATGGCTGGTCAGGAAGAAATGGATCATTTGGGCTGGACTGCTGAGCGGCTCAAAGAGCTGGGTGCCCGCGCTAGTCTGCTTAATCCAATCTGGTATGCCGGTTCATATGCAATGGGTGCGATTGCTGCGCAGATGGGCGATGCGTATAGCCTGGGATTTGTGGTTGAGACGGAGCGTCAGGTTGAGGCGCATCTTGATTCGCATCTTTCCTTGCTGCCCGCAGAGGATGGTCGCTCACGTGCCATCGTGGCGCAAATGCGTGATGATGAAATCGCGCATGGCGCCGCAGCGGCTGAATTGGGCGCTGCAGAGTTGCCCGCGCCGATAAAGCTGGGGATGACATGCATATCGAAGCTGATGACGAAAACTGCCTACTATATTTAGTGCGGCAGTTTTTCAGGCAGGTGCTTTAAATTGCGCCTTGGATTATTGACTAATCATGCTGTGGCAGCTCTGCAGCATCATCCACAATTTCAAAAGAGTGGGTGAGTTCGGCAGTTTTTTCCATCATGATCGATGCCGAACAATATTTTTCATGCGACAGCTTGATGGCCCGCTCAACCAGATTTTCTTTCAGGTTGCGCCCTCTGACTGTGAAATGAAAATGTACTTTGGTAAAAACCTTGGGGTCTTTTTCGGCGCGTTCAGATTTTAGCGTCAGGTCGCAGCCGCGTATGTCCTGACCGCTTTTTCTTAAAATCACAACCACGTCATAAGCGGTGCAGCCACCAGTACCAGCCAGTACCACTTCCATAGGCCGCGGAGCCAGATTACGCCCGCCACCCTCGGGTGCGCCATCCATCGTCACCAAATGGCCCGAGCCGGTTTCTGCCACAAACGTCATGCCGGACAAGCCAGTCCAGCGCACAGTACATTCCATAAGACCCCGCGTTCAAAAAAGTGCTTAATTGTAAGCGCTAGCCCGGTGCAGAATCTAGGCTGCAGGCTCAAGCCGGCTATACCCACCGCATGGTAATTCGTTTTTTTGAGGAAAATTTGACGCCAAGTCATTGAAAACACTATAATCTTCGGTTCCCCAATTTACTTTCGGGGAAAATAAGGACGCGTCCGCCATTGCTGTCATGACCTCCCGGTTCGAGGAGGCGTAGTCAGTGTTCCGGCGGAACCACCATTTACCCAGTAACTTTTTAGGATTAATCATGAAAACTTTTTCCGCTAAAGGCCATGAGGTCAAGCGCGACTGGTTCGTGATTGACGCGACGGACAAAGTCCTCGGACGTGTTGCCAGCGAAGTGGCACGCCGATTACGCGGCAAGCACAAACCGGAATTTACCCCGCACGTTGATACGGGTGACTTTATCGTTGTAGTCAATGCGGGCAAACTGCGCGTAACAGGCAGTAAAGCTACTGACCGCACTTATTTCCGTCACTCTGGTTATCCAGGCGGAATTTACGAAACAAATTTCCAGAAAATGCAGCAGCGTTTTCCAGGTCGTGCGCTAGAAAAAGCAGTCAAGGGCATGTTGCCTAAAGGCCCGCTAGGCTACGCAATGATCAAGAAGCTCAAAGTGTACGCTGATGGTTCGCATCCGCACGCTGCGCAGCAACCCAAGCCACTAGAATTCTAAGGAACAGACATGATCGGTAACTACAACTACGGAACCGGCCGTCGCAAGAGCGCAGTGGCTCGTGTTTTTATCAAAGTCGGTTCAGGCAAGATCACCGTCAATGGTAAAGCTGCATCCGACTATTTTTCACGCGAGACTGGTCTGATGGTTATTCGTCAGCCACTCGAACTGACTAACAATGTTGAACGCTTTGACATCATGGTCAATGTGCATGGCGGTGGCGAGTCCGGCCAGGCCGGCGCTGTTCGTCACGGTATCACCCGCGCTTTGATCGATTATGATGCAACGCTCAAGCCAGAACTGTCGAAAGCCGGTTTTGTGACTCGCGATGCACGTGAAGTTGAGCGTAAGAAAGTTGGTCTGCGCAAAGCACGTCGCGCAAAGCAATTCTCGAAGCGTTAATCTGCGGTCTGCGTTCGTTACAAGTGCCGCCGGGTTTGCGCCCGGCGGTTTTTTTTATCTGCGTTTTTGTCTTCGATGTGTAATCTCGCAAAGATAAAATCAAAAATCATGTTGTTCAATTCATGCATAAGGAGTCACGGATGATCAAGATAGGCATAGTCGGCGGCACGGGTTATACCGGTGTCGAGCTGCTGCGGATTTTGGCTGCGCACCCGCAAGCAGAACTGACGGCGATTACTTCGCGCAAAGAAGACGGCATGCCGGTGGCTGAGATGTTTCCATCCTTGCGCGGTTATGTATCACTGGCTTTTTCTGCGCCCGAAAAAGCGCGTCTTGATTTATGTGATGTAGTCTTCTTCGCTACCCCCCATGGTGTGGCCATGGAGCAAGCGCCTGCATTGTTAGCTGCTGGTGTGAAGGTGATTGATCTGGCAGCAGATTTTCGTTTGAAAGATACAGCTGTATTTGAGCAGTGGTATGGCATTCCTCATAGCTGCCCCGATCTGTTGGCCGAAGCGGTGTATGGCCTGCCGGAAATTAATCGCGATGCAATTCGCACCGCGCGCATCATCGGTTTGCCGGGTTGTTATCCGACTTCCATGCAGCTGGGCCTGGCACCATTGCTGGCGCATGCAGCGCCCTTGGTAAATGAAGCTTCACTTATTGCTGACTGCAAGTCTGGTGTTTCTGGCGCTGGCCGCAAGGCTGAAATATCAACATTGATGGCTGAGGCATCAGATAATTTCAAAGCCTATGGCGTCAAGGGACACAGGCATTTACCCGAGACCGTACAAGGTCTGGAGGCTATTTCCAAACGAAAAGTTGGCTTGACGTTTGTGCCGCATCTGGTGCCGATGATACGTGGCATACATTCCACGCTTTATGCCAGCGTATTGCCAGCAGCACGCGATACAGATTTTCAGGCGCTGTATGAAGCGTTTTATCGCGATGATCCGTTCGTGGATGTATTGCCGCCGGGTAGTCATCCAGAGACACGTTCGGTGCGCGCATCCAATATGCTCAGACTGGCCTTGCATCGTCCCGCTGGCAGTGATCAGTTGGTGATATTGGTGGTTGAAGACAATCTGGTCAAAGGTGCGGCAGGTCAGGGCGTGCAGTGCATGAATATTATGTTTGGTCTTGATGAGACGACAGGTCTGCGTCAGGTGCCGGTAATGCCCTGAGGTCTGTAGGGAAATTGTGCAGGCTCAAGCAAGTCGTAAACTATATTCAGGGCAGCGCCCCGTACAGGCAAAATTGAATAAACGGCTGGTGAAATTGAATGGCGAAATTTCAATTTCATCAGCCTTATCAATTTTGAGAGGGAATGCATGTTTGGCGACAAGCGGCAAAATGCGATCGACAGCATCATAGGGAGTGACTGCCACATAGCAGGCAATGTCACGTTTCGCGGAGGGCTGCGGGTTGATGGGCACATCTGCGGCAATCTGCAGGCTGAACCCGAAGAGTCAGGCTATCTGATGCTGGGCCCAGGCGCGCGCGTGGAAGGCGGGGTCAGGGCAGCGGTAATTATTGTGGCTGGCGTGGTGGAGGGAAATCTCCACGCAAGCGATAAGCTGGCTTTGCAGCCGCAGGCTCGTATTATGGGCGACATACACTACCGTGCCCTTGCCATGCAGGCGGGTGCTGTTGTGTCGGGCAAGTTATGTCATCATCCTGCTGTTGAGGCAATTCCTGGGCCTGTTGCCCCGACGATGTCTGGGCAGGATTTGGTACTAAAATTGGCCTGAATTAGCCGGCAGCGGAAAAGATGAGCCCGAGCTATAATGAATTTTGTTGGTTCACTCAGCAGGAGCACAAACATGAACGCAATTACCGAAATACCTACAGCACCATCTCCCATCGTTTTTTCTGACAGCGCCGCCAACAAGGTCGCGCAACTCATAGAAGAAGAAGGCAATCCCGATTTGAAGTTGCGGGTGTTCGTGCAGGGTGGCGGATGCTCAGGTTTTCAATATGGCTTTACGTTTGATGAAATAGTCAACGAAGATGACACCACGATGGAC
>CAIVDH010000404.1 GCA_903904635.1 uncultured Burkholderiales bacterium
CTAAATTAAATAACTAAACGCGTATTAGCGAATATAATCCTCATCTAACCTAAGCTCGCCTCGAATATTAGGTTATTCGTATGCGAAATAAGTCCAGATCATTCGTTCAAAAAATATAAAAAACAAAAATAAAAAAATCACGTAGCTCACTACCACGAAATAATATAAAAAATATTAACACAACAAAAACGCTGTTCCGGTGTGCGCTACTTTTGATGCTATTGATATTGTCGGGCTGCGCCCACGGTCCCAAAGATAACAACATGCTCATGCAATTGCGTGCGCAGTCAGATTTTCAGGGCGCTGCTCGTCTTTATCTCAACAAAGATCAAAAACCGAATTACAACGCGAACGACTTGCAACAGACGCTGGAGGCAGCAAAAGCCTTTCATGATGCCGGCCTCTGGCAGTTCAGCAATGATGCTTTCTCGCGCGCTCATAATTTAATGCCTTGGAAAGAAGATACGGTCGATACGCCGAATGAAGTAGTCGGCCTGATTGCCACAACGCTCTCTAGTAGCGCCTTTGGGCCCTACCAAGGAAAAATCTACGAAGGTGGTCTGATTGATTACTACCGAGCGCTTAATCAGCTGATGCTGAAAAATGAAAATGCCAGGGTTTCCTTCAACCGTTTGAAGGAAAGGCAAAACAATGCCTTGATACAGCTGGGCTCTTTTGCTCGTGCTTCGAACAATCAAGCGATGAGCAAGGCGCAGGAAGCACAAAAAACTGGCGCTGGTGTGGGGATGGACAAGATACAAGGGCAGTTAGCCCGGGGCACCGCCAAGCTAAACCAGGGCGTCATGATGTCTGAGATACGCAATGCCGCCGGCGATGTCATGTCTGCCGTGTTTCGTTCAACCTCATCAGACCCAGAGGATAAAGACGAGTCACTCGTTCAGCCTATGCTGTCAGCGGCTGGCGAGAGCGTGGCAACCGAAGAAGGTAGGTCGCTCATAGCCCAGCTTAAGCAATATCTCGCCTCCAACAACAGCAGTCTGAACAACGCCGTCATCGTGTTGTATGAAGATGGTAACGGCCCCGGCTTCGATGAATACAGGCTGGATCTGCCGATGTATCTGGTCTCTGATAAAGTGCTTTATAGCGGCATAGCGCTGCCCGAGTTTCGGCAGGGGCAAAGCGCCGGTGGACACATACTGGTGGGCCAAGCAGCTACCAGGACCGTGGCGCTGACCGATATGAATCGCCTTGCCGGACTTGAATTTGAAAAGTCTTATGATGGCGTAGTAACCAAGGCAGTTGTTTCCACATTGATTAAGACGGTTGCACAGTACGCTGCAAATAAGGAAATCGACCGGCAAGTAGATAACAAGAAGATGGATCCGCTTGCAGGCCTGCTGTTACAAATCGGGACGGCTGTTACGCAGGCAGCTACGACCAAAGCAGATATTCGCTCATGGCGCAACCTGCCTAACTCGATTCAAATTTGCATCATGGCGCGGCCGGCCTCTGGTGCTTTGCCGCTGTTTACTGCAACTCGTGAACCAGTCGGTAGCGTTGAAATGCCTGAAGAGGGCAATTATCTTGTGCTCGTCAAGGCAGCCAGCCCGCTAGCCAGACCTGTTTTTTATGTAACCAAGCTTTGATTTTTAACCGGATACCATGCCATGACTAAATTTATTAAAAGCGCTTTTCTGCTAATCCTGCCTCTGCTTCTAACTGGGTGTGCATCGACGGTTGTTTCGACCAATCCAAATGCAACGAAAGACGGCATCAATACCTTTCAGCTAACAAAAATTGATTATGAATACGCCGTAAAAAAGTCACTCGATGAATTCATGATGTCACCCTGGCTGGATGCTAAAAAGGGTAAGCGCTGGCTAGTACAGATCGGTAACGTCAGAAATGAAACGACAGATGAAATCGATACCCGAAGGCTCACGCAGCGCATGATGAGCCACATGACCCGTAGTGGACGTTTTGCTTTTAGCGCCGTAGGCGGCAGTTTGGCCGATAGCACTGTGAAGGAATATCGACAGCTGGAGAATTCTGATCTTTACGACCAGGACAGTGGTGCGAAAGGCAAAGCGGAGAAGCCCGATCTTTCCATGATCGGCGAGATACAGCAATCCACCGTGATCAGCGCAAATCGCTCCAAGCAACAACTCGAATATGAATTCCGCTTGCGTGTGACCGATCTTGGTTCAGGAGTGATTGTGTTTGATGCACTAGTCCCAATCGAAAAGCTAGGATCTAACAAGAATTTTTCCTGGTAAGCGCAATAAGTAAAACATTCTGACATCGAAACTGCCATGCTATTTCACTTGCGTCTTTATGCTGTTCGCTTTATGTGTGTGTTGTGCCTGACATGCGGGGTGGCTATCGCCCAGGTACAGCAAACACAGACCAGTGACGAGAGTCGCGTTGTAACCCTTGATAAGATAATGCCTGAAGAGCTGGCAAATGCCAGGGATATACCGGCAGCTGAGTCGGGCAGGCGCAGTATTATCATCACCAGCACCGCTAAGCAGTATCCGCACGCTGTGCTGGAAGCCATTGAACAGGCGGTGGTGGCATCGCATCGCTTTGATGTGCTCTCGCGTAGCCACAACGCAGTCTTCGATCGCGAAAAACTGTTCGTCACCGGCCCGAATGCATTGCGCACCGAGGTGCAAGGGCTGGCTGGTGCCAGTGGTGCGGACTACGTGCTGATCGTTGATCTGCAAGACTTAGTAGTTAAAAATAATATTCGTGAAGTGATCAAGATGACTGACGAGGTCATCATTACCAGCAAGCTGTCCGGAACGCTGCGCCTGCGCATGATGGAATTTACCAGCCGTAAAATCAAATGGACCGGTACGCAGGCTTTTGCTGAAACGATAAAAGGTCGCACGGAGATCACCACAGACGTGCTCGCGAAAAATTTATCGGTTGCCGCGCGCAAGCTCGCAACCAATATGGTTGAGACGATTTTTCCTATACGCGTAGTCAGACGTGATGGAAACATGCTGGTGCTAAATCGTGGCGAGGGAGCGATCATGCAGGGCGAGCAGCTCTCCGTATTTGTGATGGGTGAGGAATTACGCGACCCGCAATCCGGTGAATCTTTGGGTCGTTTAGAAAATCATGTGGGCACCGGAACCGTCATAGAGGTTAAGGGTCGGTATTCGGTCTTGCGACTAACCTCGGCGCTGTCGGCATCTGACAATGCGCAGATGCTAGTCAGATCGCAGTTAACCAAAGAAGCACCGGCTGCACCCAATCGTCAGGGTGATGCCGCTGCCGAGGGCAGAGAACGTAACCGTTCGCTACTGACTGACTACTAAAATTTTTTATAAAATTTTCTTAGTCGTTCCTTCAACAAGTTTAGGATGGCAAATGGCTCATCGATACGCGCTCTTCCTGGTGGCATTGGCATTCTCAGCTGGCGCTGCATTTGCGCAGAGCTCGCTGCCATCTTGCACTGGTCCATCCGTATCAACATGGACAAGCTGCAGCGGAACAATCGCGAGCGGCAAGCGCATACTTTATACCGGTGAATTTTTGAAGGGTAAAAAGCATGGGCTTGGAGAATTGCTCATTCCTCAGTCCTCCGGCGATGAGCGTTACGTTGGTCAGTTCCGCGAAGGGCGCATGCACGGCAGGGGCATTTATTATTTCGCTAACGGCGGCAAATACGAAGGCGAGTTAGTTGCTGATCAGTTGAATGGTGAGGGTAGTTTTGAAGGCCCCAACGGTGACCGTTACGTTGGTCAGTTCAGAAACGGGCAATTCACCGGTGAAGGCGTCTACACCTTCGCCAATGGCAATGTCGTTCAGGAGGGCGTTTTCGAAAACGGTGAGTTTGTGCGCGCAGCCAAGGTACAGCGGCGGCTTGCCACACCAGACACCACAAACCAGTTTAATGTGGCCAGCCGTCTCAACCCCCGTGCTATGAAACCAGTGCCGCCGCGTGATGCTGTTGCCATCATTATTGGAATACAGACTTACAAGAGCCTGCCCGCAGCGAGATTCGCAAATGCCGATGCGCAGGTGTTTGCCGAGTATGCGCAACTGGCTCTGGGTGTCCGACCTGAAAAAATACGCTTGCTCATAGACAGCGATGCCGATGAGATTGAAATTACCCGCGCCTTCAGAAGCTGGTTACTACGTAACGTAAACAAGGGCAAGACTGACGTTTATGATTTCTCTAGCGGTC
>CAIVDH010000405.1 GCA_903904635.1 uncultured Burkholderiales bacterium
AAAATACTCTTCAGCTGGCAGACCCAGAGCACGCGCCTTGATGCGCATGTTGATATCTTTAGAAACAAGCACCACAGGTCGCGCAGGGTTTTGTTCCTGCAGCGCTCTGACTACGCCTAGTATCTGATTATCTGCTTTGCCTTCTGGCAGACCGGGTGGCAGTGTCCAGTTACTAAGCCGTGTCTGAAAATACAACCTTCCGCTAGCGTCTTTATTGCCCAATTTACTAAGCGGTATGCCGCTGTCTATCTCATTTTCACTGACGTCTGCCACCAGCGCATCCAGCGAGCGCGACACCTGACGCGCATTGCGCGCCACCTCGGACATACCTTTTTTGTGATTGTCCAATTCTTCCAGCGTGATCATTGGAAGATAGATGTCATGTTCTGCAAACCGGAACAATGATGTTGGATCATGCATCAGAACATTTGTATCCAAAACAAATAATTTCATCACACCACGCTTGTCAGCAGCTCGACTGGCTGGCGATTTTGGCGTCTCGCTACGCATTGGCTTGCCAGATGATTTTGCTGAGGGAGGCGTTTCAGTTTTCAGGCGGGCAGCGGGAGGCTGTGAAATTGTAGCTACGACTGGCTCCACCAATGATATTGCAGGTTTAGGGGATACGCCTTTTTCTGTCTTGGGATAATCAGTAGGGGAAAGCAACGCGGCTGGTTTGGAAGGCATTTTAGGCAGTGGCATCAGATCCTCGAACAGTAAAATTGGAAATAAGAAGAGCAATTAAAAAGCGGGTAGCCGAATAAAACTGAAAAGGCTGTTTAAGCAAAAGGACAGATCCCTTTTTCTTAAACAGCCTTTGGTGATTTTTCTTCTTTGATTTCAATGCGTTATCTGGTTTTAAGCCTGGCCTTTCACAAATTCCAGAACGCTATCAACATGTCCTGGAACTTTCACTCCGCGCCATTCTTTCACTAATTTACCATTAGCGTCAATCACAAAAGTTGATCGTTCAACGCCCCGAACTGTTTTACCGTACATAGATTTCATGACCATGACATCAAACATCTTGCAGACTGTTTCATCAACATCTGCAATCAGCTCAAAGGGTAGTTCGAGTTTGCCCTTGAAACCATCATGGGAACGTAAGCTATCGCGACTGATGCCGAAAACAATGCAGTTAGCCGCGGCAAATTCGGCATGCAAATCACGAAATTGCATACTTTCAGTGGTGCAGCCAGGCGTATTGTCTTTGGGATAAAAATATAAAACCAGATTTTTACCTTGGAAGTCCGAAAGTTTGAACGGTTTAGGACCGGTCATCTCGGCAGAAAAATCTGGAACTTTCATATTCAAAATCGACGGGCGGTCAGCCAAAACAGTCTCCTTGCTTAATTATTTTTAATTGATAAAACTAAGAACCTAGCCCGATAGACCGCTGGCGGCGTTCCAGCCTGAGCCCTAACTAACGGAATAGGTTCAAAATATTCAGACGGAGCCAGTACTTGTATTGGTCTTGCTAACACTAAACAATGTACTCCAATCTTGCTATAGCTGGCAGCATAAACCCTATTAAATTAAGGGCATAATCAGTGCCAGAGCTACTTTTCGACCTTCAGCCATTAGAATATTGTAAGTCCTGCAGGCGGCCTGATTGTCCATACATTCGACCCCAATTCTGCGTCTCGTAAGAGCAGCTATCATGTGAGGGTGAACAAAATGCTGTTTTGTACCCGTGCCAAGTATTACAACATCAGGTTCTGTTGCTAAGATAATTTCAAAATCAGCAGCGCCTAATTTTTCAAAATGCAAAACGGGCCATGACACAGGGGGCACTTCTGGAAGCACCACCAAGCTATGTGTAAACCGAACAGCATTAATCTCGACCCAGCCATCGTCATAGCCGGTCACGGTCTGGTATTTTTGGGTCAAAGTCGCATGTAACTTCATAATTGTGCAAATTGTAGCGCGAACTGCCGGAAAAACCCTGCCAAGCATTGATAAAAGAGTCTAATTTGGGGCAAAATGATTGTTTTTTCGCGGTGCAACACAACGCCGTGCCTATTTAGCAAAAATGAGTGAGAACCTGCCGTGAGAACAATACACAAATCAAAAAAACTGGCTGATGTCTGTTATGACATTCGCGGGCCCGTTCTCGAAAAAGCCCGGCAGATGGAGGAAGAAGGTCACAAAATCATCAAACTCAACATAGGTAATCTTGCCGTGTTCGGTTTCGATGCGCCTGACGAGATAGTACAAGACATGATCCGTAACATGTCCAATGCCTCCGGCTATACCGATTCCAAGGGTTTATTCGCGCCTCGTAAGGCCATCATGCAATACACCCAGGAAAAAAATATTGAAGGCGTCACCATCGACGATATCTATCTCGGTAATGGTGCCTCCGAGCTGATCGTCATGAGCATGAATGCGCTGCTAAACAGCGGTGACGAAGTTTTAGTGCCAGCACCCGACTATCCACTGTGGACAGCTGCTGTCAGTTTATCCGGAGGTTCACCAGTTCACTATGTTTGCGATGAACAGGCTGGCTGGATGCCTGACATAGAAGATATCCGCAAAAAAATTAATTCTAATACTCGTGCAATAGTTGTAATCAATCCCAACAATCCTACGGGCGCGCTTTATCCGGTCGAGCTGTTGCAGCAAATCGTAGAGTTGGCGCGTCAGCATCAGCTGATTGTTTTTGCTGACGAAATTTACGACAAAGTTCTATATGACGGCGCAACCCATACATCACTGGCTTCGCTAGCTAATGATGTTTTATTCATCACCTTCAACGGGCTTTCAAAAAATTATCGTTCCTGCGGCTATCGTGCCGGCTGGATGATCGTCTCCGGTGAGAAAAAGCACGCAAAAGATTACATCGAAGGCCTCAACATGTTGGCCTCTATGCGATTGTGTGCAAATGCCCCGGGTCAGTTCGCTATTCAAACCGCGCTGGGAGGCTACCAGAGCATTAATGATCTGGTCGGGCCTGGCGGCAGATTATTGCGTCAGCGCGATCTCGCGCACAAGCTCCTTACAGATATTCCCGGTGTTTCATGCGTAAAGCCGCAATCTGCCTTGTATATGTTTCCGCGCTTGGATCCGGCGCTTTATCCGATCGAAGATGATCAGCAATTCGCTTATGAATTGCTCGCGGCTGAACGTGTGTTGATCGTACAGGGTACAGGCTTCAATTGCCCGACTACGGATCACTTCAGAGTCGTCTTCCTGCCCAACACAGATGATCTGACCGAAGCCATCGGACGCATTGCCCATTTCCTTGATGCCTATCGTCGTCAACACGCACGCGGCTAAGCTATTTTTCCGCCGCTTAATGAAATTCAAATCACATTTATGAAACCAATCAAAGTAGGTTTGCTCGGCATCGGTACAGTAGGTGCCGGTACTTTTGCAGTACTTAAACGCAATCAGGAAGAAATTCGCCGGCGTGCAGGTCGTGGTATTGAAATCGCAATTGTCGCTGATCTCAACACAGATCGCGCAAAAGAAATCACCGGCGGCACAGTTGAAGTGGTCAGTGATGCCAATCTTGTTGTAAGCCGACCTGACATTGATATCGTCATAGAACTCATCGGCGGTTATGGCATCGCACGAGAACTCGTCATGAAAGCCATTGCCAATGGCAAGCATGTCGTTACTGCCAACAAAGCCTTGCTAGCTACACATGGAACAGAGATTTTTCTTGCTGCTCAAGATAAAGGTGTCATGGTCGCATTTGAAGCTGCTGTAGCAGGTGGCATACCCATTATCAAAGCGCTGCGTGAAGGCCTGACTGCAAATCATATTCAATGGGTTGCTGGCATCATCAATGGAACCACTAATTTCATCTTGTCTGAAATGCGTGATAAAGGTCTTGATTTCGCTACTGTATTGAAAGAAGCACAGCGTTTAGGTTATGCAGAAGCAGATCCGACTTTTGATATTGAAGGCATCGATGCGGCGCACAAGGCAACGATCATGTCAGCGATAGCATTTGGAACGCCAGTACAATTTGATAAAGCCTATGTAGAAGGCATTACAAATCTGCATGCAACAGACATTCGCTATGCAGAGCAGTTAGGCTATCGTATTAAGCTACTTGGTATCACCAAACGAACATCACAAGGCATAGAGTTGCGTGTGCACCCAACCTTAATACCGATGAGTCGCCTGATAGCCAATGTAGAAGGCGCAATGAACGCCGTACTCGTACAAGGCGATGCAGTTGGGCCTACTCTTTATTACGGTAAGGGTGCAGGGGCAGAGCCTACGGCTTCAGCAGTGATAGCTGATCTGGTTGATATCACACGATTAACCGGTGCTGATCATACGCATCGAGTTCCGTATCTTGCATTCCAGCCAGGCGCGATAACAGATACGCCTATATTACCCATGTCGGAAATTACTACCAGCTACTACCTACGATTGCGTGTAGCAGACAAGCTTGGCGTATTGGCAAACGTCACCAAAATATTAGCAGACGCTTCGATTTCAATAGACGCGATGATGCAAAAAGAACCGGATGAGGGCGAGACCCAGACAGACATCATTTTACTGACACATCAGACTCAAGAAAAAAATGTTGACTCAGCGATTGCTGCAATCGAAAGTCTATCTACTGTCGATGGCAAAGTAACGCGCATACGCCTGGAACATCTTGCATGAGCGTGCAAGAGTTTACGCAGTAAGAAAAAATATTCAAAAA
>CAIVDH010000406.1 GCA_903904635.1 uncultured Burkholderiales bacterium
AATTCGACTTGAGTTAACGATGATTTCATGAGCATTTGTGATAATTGTGAGAAGGTATTTATCTGCGGCCTCCTGGAGGGGGATCCGGCTATGGCTTGTTGGTGCACGCAGTTACCGGCTTTGCCGCTACACAAACTGGGACTGACCAGCCCGCGCTGCTATTGCCCGGATTGTCTGCTTACACTGACCAATTCTGTTGAAGCATCTTAGTTTCCTCATTCGCAGGCCCGAATCACTACCCCGGGGAATTTCACGAGAATCTCCTCCAATCCTTGTCGCGCATCAGGCTCAAGGCCCAGCAAACGATAAGCAGTCCGCGTAAAAGTCATAGGATATTGTTCGATACGAACATCGGCCGCACCCACTCTTTGCGCATGCTCCAGTTGCGCCTTTGCCGCCTCTTTGCTGCTGAATATCCCCAGTGACAACCCCCAGCGACGTGGCGACTTATCCTCAATCACGTGTATATCCTCGAATCCCAGTTCGCGCAGGCGAGCCAGCTGCTGCAAGGCTGCAGCCTGCCCTTTTTTTTGTGGTGGCAAAAAAACCATGTAAGTGCCCAGCTCTTCTACTGCACGTTTTTGCGGCAATACAGGCAGCTTGAGTTGCGCCAGCTGGGTTTCAAAAACCATGACAGTCTGTTTGTTGAAATTGCCCACCTCTATGCAGGGTAACGCAGCCGGCGGCTTCAATCGAGCAGCTTCAGGCAGCAGTTTGATGCGCTCTGTATGCACTTGCTGATTTAGCCGGTCGGGCTCATGGCCGGCGCTATTCCAGGGCGCAAAGCCAGAGAAAAACAGCCCCAATAGCATCAGATTAGCCAGCAACAGCAGCCCGAAGAAAAATTTCGTCATGTTGCCGCTGGCTCCAGGGCACTGGCTGCCAGGCCAATTAAAACCAGATTATCTATTTGCTCACATGGCATGGGTAAATGCGGCGCAATAAATCTGGCCGCGCCACCAGAGAGTATGCACAACTCAGCCTTGCCATTGCGATTTTCCAGCGCGCGACAAATCGCGCCAACCTGCGCATTGATGCAGCCACTGATGATCGCTTCTTGCGTATTGTCTGCAAATGAATCAGCGAATTTCACCTCTGTGACGGCTGGCAGACCGGCTGTATTGACAGCCAGTGAACGAGCCATGGTTGCCAGGCCTGGCAGTATCATCCCGCCGATAAAATTGCCCTGTTCATCAAGCGCATCGATAGTGGTCGCTGTGCCGCATGTGACCACAAGCAAGGACTGGCGTGGGTACAGATAATGCGCAGCTATCAGTGCGGCGAAACGGTCGCAACCCAGTTGCTGTGGCTGGCGATAGCCATTGCGTATGCCAGCGCGTAGCAGCGAAGAAGCAAACCATTGCAACGCAGAGTCTGGCAAGCTCAAGCTACCGACTAACTGCACCAGTTGCGCCGCAATCGCCTCACCCGCGACATTCGAAATCAGGCAACGGTCAATTGCATATGCGTGCCACTGCTCGGCCAGTGTACCCATATCGGCATGCGTAACCGAGCCGGCTGCAAACCAGTCGCCGATGGGCTGCCCTGTTTTTTGCAGCGCCCATTTAATGCGCGTATTGCCAGCATCAATCAGCAGCAGCATGATTTTCCTCGAAAGACTGCTTACGCAAAGAGACATCACCGGCCGTAATGGCGATGCACCCCGGTTGAGAATCTGCCGTCTCAAGTAGCAAACAGCCGCTCTCGTCGATGCCACGCGCGATTCCCTGATGCAGCAACTGACCTGCTTCTAAAATCATGACGGGCATATCAGCGTGCGCATGCAATCGCTGCCAGCGCGCAGCAAATGGGGCAAGCCCTTCGCGCTCAAATTGCGGCAAGTCTGCTGCCAATGCGTCAGCCAATGCAGCGAGCAGCGCATTACGGTCTATTGCGCCGCCACCCAGCGCGGCAATTTCACTACCGACGGCAGCACTGAGCGCAGCATTCTTATGAATATTGATACCCACACCGATAATGGCCCAGATTTTTTGATCGGCATCACCCTTATTTCGCGCGCTTGCCGTTTCTATCAGTATGCCGCCCAACTTGGCGCCGTCTTTTAATAAATCATTCGGCCATTTCAGTTGCACAGGCCAGCCACGTATAGCCAGCGTCTCAGCCAGCACCACACCGATGACTAATGACAAACCTGTTAATTTTGTTATGGGAAGATTAAAGCGCCAGGCCAGAGAAAAGCACAAACTTTGCGCACCGGCAGATTGCCAGCTACGACCAGCACGACCCCGGCCGGCTGTCTGATGCTCTGCCGCGAGCAAAACCGGCAGCGACAGCTGCTGCAGCCGCGCGCGCAAATCGGCATTGGTGGAGCCGGTTGCGTCCACCACTTCGATGACCAGCCCGCGACTGGCCGCAGCGGACTGGCTGGCAATTAATGCAGCGTTTAACTCGGCGTCTAATCCCGCAATTTCAGACGCATCAAAATGAGAATTCATGGCCTGCATTGTATCGGCATGGAGGCGGCATGGGGTAGGCAGATATACAGACCATGCACCTATCCGGGCTGCGGAATTTTTCCAAATTGGCGCCGCCGGTAGCAAACTCCCTTAAACTGGCAGCTATGTCTGACCAAGCATTCCCAACTACGATACCTGATCGGTCGATATCTACCCTGGCAGGCACCACTGCGGGTAAAGCATCGGCATCGGTTCGTATTACCTTGCTAATTTACGGCCTGCTGGTGGTCTATGCCAGCTGGTATCCGCTTTCAGGATGGCGCGATAACGGGCTGGCACCGTGGGCTTATCTGGCCGACCGCATGCCGCGTTACTGGACCTGGTTTGATCTCATCGTCAACGTAATCGGCTACATGCCGCTCGGTGCGCTGGCAGTTCTGGCTTTTTATCCTTTGCTGCGTGGACGCTGGGCTATTGTCATTACAGCCACGGCCGGCATTCTGCTCGCAGCGCTGATGGAATCAGGTCAAACCTATTTGCCCTCGCGCGTACCCAGCAACCTCGATTTGCTCACCAACACGCTGGGCATTATCAGCGGCGCTGTGGCGGGCAATTGGATGCGGCGCCAGTTCCTGGAACAAAGTCGTCTGCGCGCCATACGTGACCACTGGTTTTCTGATCAGGCTAGTCGGGGTCTGATCGTGGCGGGGTTATGGCCGCTGGCACAAATTTACCCGCAGGCTTATCTGTTTGGGCATGGGCAGCTTTTGCCCGTCATATCTGGCTGGCTCTCTGCCTGGACCGACACGCCGATTGATCTGGGCCAGCTGCTATGGAATGAATACAGTGTCAGCGTCGAGCAATATCTGCTGGCCGAAGTCCTCATCACGGCATGCTGCATGACAGGAGCAGTTTTGACATTGTTATGCCAAATGCGTGGTGAAGCCCCTAAATATTTACTGGCATTTTTATTAATGGCCGCCGCCATCATCGTCAAGACCATGGCACATGCCATACTATTTACGCCAGACAATGCCTTTACATGGCTAACACCTAGCGCGATAAGCGGCCTGCTGATCGGCGCCATCATGCTGGGCGGCTTGTCACTGGCGCCAGCATTGGCACAGCGGCGCGCGGCAATTTCTGCGCTAATAATCTGCCTGCTGATACTTAATATGGCACCAGCCAATCCCTATTTTTTATCAACACTGCAAGACTGGACGCAGGGCAAATTTCTCAACTTCAATGGTGCGGCGCACTTGCTCTCTCTTTGCTGGCCATTTTTTGCGCTCTGGTTCCTGACACATAAAACCCACAGAGCAGAATGAACGCATGGATAGTGCGGTGTATCATGCAGGCCACCGCTTCAACCTAGACTACGGATATGCAATGAAAGATGAACCTTACTTCAAACATCATGTATTTTTCTGCATCAATGAGCGTGATGATGGCCGTGCCTGCTGCGCCGATCGCGGCGCCAAGGCTGCGCAAGAACATGCAAAGCGTCGCTTGAAAACACTGGACCTGAATGGCCCGGGGAAAATACGCGTCAATAAAGCCGGCTGCCTGGACCGTTGCGAAGAAGGTCCTGTGCTGGTGGTTTATCCGGAAGGCACCTGGTACACCTATGTAGATGAACAAGACATAGATGAAATCGTCGATGTACATCTGGTGGGCGGCAAAATTGTAGAGCGTTTGAAAATCTGAATACAACCGTCGCCGACATGAACGCGCAAACGCAAACATTTTTCATCAACGGGTCAGCGGGCGCGCTCGAATGCAAACTGGACCTGCCCTCTGAGGACGCGCCGCGCGGCATTGCTTTAGTTGCCCATCCACATCCGCTCTATGGCGGCACCATGGACAACAAAGTCGCGCAGACCCTGGCACGTACTTTCGTCGCGCTCGGCTATGCCAGTGCGCGCATGAATTTTCGTGGCGTGGGTGCATCCGAAGGCACACATGATGCGGGTAATGGCGAAACCGATGACATGCTAGCCTTACATCAACATATGTTGGCTAATTATCCGGGACTGCCTGTTGCCTTATCGGGTTTTTCTTTTGGTACTGTTGTGCAGGCAAGGTTGCAGCAACGATTAACTGCCGATGGCGCAGCTGCAGAAAGACTGGCGCTGATTGGCACGGCTGCGGGCAAATGGACACTACCCGATGTACCCGCCAACACGATACTGATACATGGTGAACAAGATGACACCATCGCGCTTACCGATGTCATGGACTGGGCGCGCCCGCAAGATCTGCCTGTGCTGGTCATACCCGGCGCCGATCATTTTTTTCATCGCAAACTGCATCACATCAAGCAACTCGTTACCGCACTCTGGCATCGCTAAAAATAAATAATCATTACGTCTGTGCCATGAACTTGCGCTTACTTATACAGCCAATACAATTTAACGCGATTCATTCATGAAGAATTTTTTCACCGCCTGTACATTGTTATTGCTGCTAACTACAGCATCAGCACAGTCATTGCCCGCGCCTGCAATTGCAGCGCGTTCATGGCTGCTGCTAGACGTGAACAGTAATCAGGTGTTGGCTGCCCACGATGCGGATGCGCGCATAGAGCCGGCATCTCTTACAAAAATCATGACGGCTTATCTGGTATTTGCTGCGATCAAACAAGATAAGCTAGAACTCAATCAGATGGTCAAGGTTTCATCCAACGCATGGAAAGTAAATGGCGATGGTTCTCGGATGTTTATTGATCCGGCGATGTCTGTCAGCATTCATGATCTGTTGTATGGACTGATTGTACAGTCGGGTAATGATGCAGCTGTCGCACTGGCAGAATCTGTGTCCGGAAAAGAAAGTGACTTTGTCGAACTGATGAACCGGGAAGCCGTACGCATGGGCTTAAATGGCACACACTTTGCAAACTCGCATGGGCAATCCAGTACCGATCATTATTCAACTGCGCGTGACTTGTCCGTTCTTGCCTCACGCCTGATTGCAAATTTCCCTGAACTGTACAAAATTTATTCAGTCAAAAATTTTACCTACAATAAAATTAATCAGCCCAACCGCAATCGCCTGTTATGGATGGATGCCACGGTTGATGGAATGAAAACCGGGTACACCACTGCCGCTGGTTTTTGTCTGATTGCGACCGCTCAACGACTAAACGGAAACAGCGAACGACGCCTGATCTCGGTCATACTGGGTGCAGATTCAGATACGGCGCGAGCGCAAGAAAGTCAGAAACTGCTCAACTGGGGCTTTTTGAATTTTGATTTGGTAAAAATATATGAAAAAGATCAGGCGATCATCACGCCTTCAGTTTGGAAAGGCTCGCAACGCGAGATACGACTAGGCTTTGATCGTGATGTTTATGTGACTATACCGCGCGGTATGGCCAAACGCATAAAGCCAGTAGTAGAACGCCCAGATCCCATCGTGGCACCGATTGCGCTATACAGCCGGGTGGGCATATTAAAAATTATGATTGATGGAAAAGTTATCAATACGATGCCGTTACAGGCATTAGACCAGGTAAAGCCGGCAACAATTTTTGGCCTCATGCTTGACTCAATAAGATTATTTTTCCAGTAAAAAAACAGGATCAGCGCAATATGCAAACACCGACTGAAAGTCTGATTGTTTATCCCAGTGATTTTCCTATAAAAATTATGGGCATCACACAAGATGCCTTTGCGCAAACCATAGTTGATCTGGTTATGCTGCATGATCCTGATTTTCATGCAGGGAA
>CAIVDH010000407.1 GCA_903904635.1 uncultured Burkholderiales bacterium
ATCAGTGGCCTGTCATTGGACACCAGCTCTGCACCCAAGCTGATAATGAACAGCACTGAAAAAATAATCAGGCTAAAGTAGCCGCGCCGGTTTTGTTTGAAGCGTAGCCAAACCCGTTTTGCTGGCGAGATGGACGCAGGCTGCTCTGTCTGGTTAGGTAATGTCATCGCGCCAGACTTTCAAACTGCACGCGCGGATCGGCCCACACGTAGCACAAATCACCCAACAGTTTTACCAACAGACCGATGAGCGTAAATAAATAAAGCGTACCCAACACCACCGGATAATCGCGCCGCACCACGGATTCATAAGAAAGTAATCCCAGGCCGTCCAATGAGAACAGGGTTTCTATCAGCAGACTGCCTGCGAAAAAAGCACCGATGAAAGCAGCCGGAAAACCGGTTACCAGTGGAATGAGGGCATTGCGAAATACATGCTTGTAAAGCACCGCTTGCTCACTTAACCCCTTGGCGCGTGCGGTCATTACATACTGCTTGCGTATCTCTTCTAAAAAAGTATTTTTGGTCAGCATCGTCATGACAGCAAATGAACCGGCTACGGATGCCAATACAGGCAAAGTAATGTGCCACAAATAGTCACGCATCTTGCCCAGCCATGAAAGCGTATCCCAATCATCTGAAGTCAGGCCTCGCAACGGAAACCATTGCACGAAACTACTGCCAGCAAACACCACTAACAAAAATACACCCAATACAAAACCAGGTATCGAATAGCCTATCAATACCAACATGCTGGTAACGTTATCAAAGCGACTGCCTTCGCGCACGGCCTTGGCAATGCCTAATGGTACGGAGATAAAGTAAGTCAGAAAAAAAGTCCATAGCCCCAACGTAATTGATACGGGCAACTTGGATTTCACCAGCTCCCACACATCCATATGATGATAAAAACTCTGACCCAGATCGAATTTTGCAAAGCCTTTCAGCATTAAGGTAAAGCGCTCGACGGGTGGTTTGTCAAAGCCATATAACGCCTTGATTTCTGCGATACGTTCCGCGTCCACACCCTGACGACCGCGATAATCAGAGGCGCCGGCGCCGGAAGATTCGCCCACGCCAGTCTGGCCTTTTTTCAGTTCGATTAACACTTGTTCAACCGGACCACCAGGCACAAACTGAATCACGGCAAAGGTAATAGCTATAACGCCCAGTAGCGTGGGTATCATCAGCAGTACACGTTTTAGTACGTAGGACCAAATATTCATGATCGTCTTTTCTCTGATATTTAGCTTAGCGCGGCTTACGTTGCCACCAGTTGGCAATCACATACGGATCAGCCTGATAATATTTTGGCGCCGTCTGTGGCATACCGAATCGATTGCGATAGGCAACGCGATGCGTTCCCGAATACCAGTGCGGCACGACGATATATTTATGCATCAATACCCGGTCCAGCGCACGCGAAGCAGCCACTAATTCGGCTCGCGAATTCGCCGACACCATGGCAGTGACGAGCTTATCAACCGCCGGATCTTTCAATCCCCAGGTATTGCTTGAACCGTTAATGTCAGCCGCTTTGGAACCGAAAATATCGAACATGTCATTACCCGGACTGACCACATCGGACAAACGTATGCTGGTCATGTCGAAATCAAATTCTTCCATACGCTTTTGTACCAGCGCAAAATCTGCAGTGCGCTGATTGACCTTGATGCCTAGCTTTTCCAGATTGCGCGCGTAGACGGAAATGACACGACCCAGTGAAGGATTGTCGTCAATAATTTCAATGCTGAATGTCTCGCCCTTGGCATTGCGTAATGCGCCATCGCGATATTCCCAGCCAGCCTGACGCAATAGCTCACGTGCCCGCAAGAGATTGCTGCGCAAAGACGATGGCATGTCGGTGCGCGGTGGCAGCGGTGTAGCGCCAAATACGACCGGATCAAGTTGCGATCTTAATGGCTCTAGCAAGGCGAGCTCAGCCTGTGAGGGCTCACCATGTGCACCTAATTCCGAATTACTAAAAAATGAGTCAATACGCACATACTGGTTGTAAAACAGCTGCCGGTTCATCCATTCAAAATCCAGAGCCAATACCAGCGCATGACGCACACGTTCATCTTTAAATTGCGGACGTCGCATGTTCATCACAAAGCCCTGCATGCCGGCACCATTGGAATGCTTCAGCGTTGCCTTAATGATTTCACCGCTATCAAATTTCGGCCCCTTATAGGCGCGAGCCCAGTTCTTGGCCTTATATTCGATTACGACATCAAATTCGCCCGCCATAAAAGCTTCAAGACGCGCCACATCATCTTTGTAATAACGATAAAAAATCCGGCCAAAATTAAAACTGCCTTTACGCGATGGCAGATCGCTGGCCCAGTAATCAGGATTACGTTTGAAGCTGATCGAACGTCCGATATCAAAACGGTCAATCAGGTA
>CAIVDH010000408.1 GCA_903904635.1 uncultured Burkholderiales bacterium
ATGAAAATGGCTCGATAACTCGGACTGTTAAAAGAGATCTCACTACGCATCGTGATCTGACAACTGATATCGTTATTTCAGATACGAATAGCACCTTGATAATCGATCGAATTTATGAGCGCATTGGTCACAAACTAACCATAAGAGAAAATGAAAATTCCCAAGTCATTGAGATGGTGCGGGATGAAATGATCAGCAAAACTAAGCGCGTCATTACTGTCATGAATGCTAATAACCATGTAAAAAGCATTCAAGTGGAAGAAATGCTCAGTGACACCATCATACGGTTACAAAAAAAAGATGGCGACGGCAATATTCTTGAAACCCTCGTGACTTCACTCATTAATGTGAAAGGCGAGAACATCAAGTTAGAAGATTTAACTGACCATGTCGCAAAAACTCGCACCCTCAAAACCACAGACAAAAATGGCAAAACCAGAAAAATAGAAGATATCCCCTTCGATTCCGATCCAGTCCCGCTCAACGAAGCAAGCCGCTATCAGCTACAGGTCGATATCGCTGATTTTTTAACTGCGCTGCGTCAGAAAGACAAGACAGGCATGATCCTCTCCAGCGCGCGCATCGTGCTGGACTATGCCCGCACCCAAGGCGCAGTCACACTGCAATATGACCACATGGTGGGCGATGCATCCAGTGGGCTGGCTCTGATTAGCTCTTTACGTTCCATACAATCTGGTGACACGCTGGCAAAAATCGGGGGCACGGTTGGGCTGTTAAATAGTACTAATTATTTTGCAGGTCGGCTTGCAGCAAACAATACTGGCTTTTTAACCACGCCTCAGATGGCTGCACTCAATACCGTCGGCGCCTTACTAGCCGTTGCCAATCTGGCCAACCTCGGTAAGATGATAGACAACCATCAATTCGGCTCTGCATCAGCGAGCGTGATTTCAGCGATTAATGGCATCGCTTACCTCACCAAGGCTAGTACTGTTCTTATGGGGCCCGGCGCTTTTATTGCCATCAATCCTATCGTGATGATTGTTGCCGCTTATGTGTTGGATGAATTCTTCGCTGAAGATCCACCACCACCGCCACCGCAAGGTCTGGCGACCATCATACGCAATGCAGATGGCTCACTCGGGTTTCGCATTACTGAAAATAATGAGCTAGGTGCAGACATATTGAGTAAAGAGATGGCTAAGCTATTGCCTGAACTTGAAAAGCAACTGGTACTGGCGAATAAAAATATTACCGATCCCGAGCATGCATTCATATTGATTGCCTCGCGCATGCCGGAAATACGTTTATCTGGCTGGCCTAGCCTTGCTGATAATGGTATCAATAATTATTTTTTCGTGATCGAGCAATCTGATCCCATGCGCGATGATCCGAATTTCGTCGGCATTGCAAGGCAAGATCTACAGCGTCTTTATGCGGAAACTCTGCTGCTTCCCGAAGCCTTGGTGCAGCAGTGGGAGCTGACCCACCTGATCAAGAAATTTGGAGCAGATGAAATCCACTGGCAGACCGAAGGTGCATGGCTGCGTGGTCAGAGCCCTATAGAAAAACAGCGTTCACTATTGCAGCAAGAATTCGACCAGAGTATGGCGCGCTGGAAGGCCAGCTCTACCCTGCAACTTGCCGTGTCCGGCTTGATTAGTAATGGCAACATCAAGGGCAATGTAACGCAGGTATTGCCTAAAGATCAGGAAGTGGAAGTCGCACGCCTGAAAATGGAAGCAGCCAAAGCAGTATTGGATAAATTCGGCGTCGACCATCCGGTTGACCCACTTGCCGCAGCGCGCGCCACGCCAGAACAGGAACAGGCCTTTGCACAAAGCCATGCTGCACGTCAGATATTAGCCATGCAATGGCTAAAAGTGATTGCGGTTGATCTGGGTGCGGATGGTGTGCAAATCAATGACTTGCCCGGTAACGTCGGCACCGATCTCAATAGCTTGCGCCAGCAACGGGTTGCCCGTTTTGATGTGGATGGGGACGGCTACCGAGAAGCTACCCAATGGATAGCCGCGTCAGAAGCCATGCTAGGGATAGACCGCAGCGGTAATAATTTAATCGATAACGGCAGTGAGCTCTTTAACGGCAGTGATACGCCATTTGATCAGCATGGCATTGCGTCCCTCGCTTATTACGATGCAAACGGTGATGGCCTGATCACGCAAGTTGATCCGGTCTTTGAACAGCTGCGCCTGTGGGTTGATTTAGATGGTGATGGTAGCGCCGGTGCCATGGAAGTGTTTGATTTACATATGCGCGTAGCGGGCGCAGCCAAAACTGTACATGAAAAACTGGCCGCCATGGCAGTAATAGAAATTGACCTTAAAAATTTAACCATGCGATTTGCCGATGGCAGCATCGCGCCTATTAAAGAGTCACAACTGCTCGCGCATACCAAGGGCGTGCAGATTGCGCTGGATGAAAGTACGGGCAATCTCAATGTATTGCATGAAGATGGACTACGTGAAAATTTCATCACGCTGGCGCAAGACATGCGCATTTTGCAAGAGCTGCAATCAACCAGCATCAGTGCTGCGCGCCGTACCGAACTTGAAACACTGGCACGCCGCTATGGCTTAAATCCAGACTC
>CAIVDH010000409.1 GCA_903904635.1 uncultured Burkholderiales bacterium
AGGCTTGCGACAGGTAGTAGTCTGCAAATAAGCGCGCTGTACTTATTTTGGCCTGATAAAAACCGTTGTCGCCTTCTTAATCATGAAATTATCGATGTGCTACCAATGCTGCACGCGCAATCTGCCAGCCACCAAATACGATACCAGCCAACTTCAGATAAGGCACACTGCCGGCATACACGCCTTTGATGTCACTCTTGGCGTTGGCCGCAACGAAGTTCACGACATCTAAAAGCGCGCTGCTAGCCAATGAAAGCTGCTGCTGTATCGCCCGCAAATTTTCGTTATCTGCGCTAATAAGTTCAGCTTCGGTCTTCTTGACTTGCGCAATGATTTCTTTAGCCAGCGCCCCGCCATCCCGAACGGTCTTGCGACCCACCAGGTCATTGGCCTGAATAGCAGTCGTTCCTTCATAAATAGTAAGAATGCGTGCGTCACGATAATACTGAGCCGCACCGGTTTCTTCAATAAAGCCCATGCCACCATGCACTTGCACGCCGGTTGATGTGACATCGATCGACAATTCCGTTGACCAGCCTTTTACTATAGGCACCATGAATTCATAAAAAGCTTCATTGGCTTTTTTTGTAGCAGCGTCTGCATGATGATGAGCAGCATCAAATGCAGCGGCCGTCACATAAGAAAGCGCACGCGCCGCTTCAGTCTGTGCACGCATGGACATCAACATACGACGCACATCAGGATGTTTGATAATAGATACGGCACCCGTAGAGCCCGCCAAATCACGCGACTGCGCACGATCCTTGGCATACTGCACCGCTTTTTGATAAGCGCGCTCTGCAACGGCAATGCCCTGCATACCCACTGCAAAACGGGCTGCGTTCATCATGATGAACATGTATTCGAGGCCACGATTTTCTTCGCCGACCAAGGTACCAATGGCGCCACCGTGATCGCCAAACTGCAGCACTGCAGTGGGGCTGGCCTTGATGCCCAGCTTGTGTTCTATCGATACGCAATGCACATCATTGCGCTTACCTAAAGAGCCATCTGCATGCACCAGAAATTTCGGCACGACGAACAGAGAAATACCTTTGACACCTTCAGGCGCATCAGGCGTACGTGCCAAGACCAGGTGGACGATATTCTCGGCCATGTCATGTTCACCAAAGGTGATGTAGATTTTGGTGCCGAAAATTTTGAAGGTGCCATCTCCCTCTGGTACCGCACGGCTGCGTACCAACGCCAGATCAGAACCAGCCTGTGGCTCCGTCAGATTCATGGTGCCAGTCCACTCGCCCGAAATCAGCTTGGCAAGATAAATATCTTTTTGTTCTTGCGTGCCCGCTGTCATCAGCGCTTCGATTGCACCATCAGTTAGCAAAGGACATAACGCGAAAGACAGATTCGCTGAATTCAACATTTCTATACATGGCGTAGCCAATAATTTTGGCAAACCTTGTCCACCAAATTCCACCGGATGCTGTACGCCTTGCCAGCCTGCCTGACCAAATGCTTTAAAGGCTTCTTTAAAGCCTGCGGTAGTGGTGACTTTACCGTCGTGCCAGCTACTTGGCTTTTGATCACCTATCCAATTTAACGGGGCAATCACTTCCGTACAAAATTTCGCATTTTCTTCGAGCACTGCCTCTGCAGTTTCAGGCGTCGCATCTTCGCATCCGGGCAGCGTGCTGATGGTTTCAAGGCCAGCCAGTTCGTTCATTACGAACAGCATGTCCTTCATTGGGGCTGTGTAGCTCATGAAGTCTCCTGAGAATTTTTAAAATGAAAATTATTGAAACAGGCAAAGGGATTGCAGTCATCGCTAACAGACTACTGCCCCCATCCTGATAAATTATTTCAGGATGAAGGTTTGCGAAAATAAAGAGTTGGGCTTTTAACCCAGTTCTTTGACCAGTGCAGGTACGGCTTCAAATAAATCGCCGACGAGACCGTAATCTGCCACACTGAAAATTGGTGCTTCAGGGTCTTTGTTAATGGCAACGATGGTCTTGGAATCTTTCATGCCGGCCAAATGCTGAATAGCGCCTGAAATACCGACTGCAATATACAAAGTTGGCGCCACGATTTTGCCGGTCTGACCAACCTGCCAGTCATTAGGCACATAGCCCGCATCAACAGCAGCACGCGAGGCGCCCATTGCTGCACCGAGTTTGTCTGCAAGTGGTTCTAAAATTTTGAAATTCTCGCCTGAGCCCATGCCGCGTCCACCAGACACAATTATTTTTGCAGCAGTTAATTCTGGGCGATCAGATTTTGCTAATTCACGTGACACAAATGCTGATTTACCTGAGTCTGCAGAGGCGACCAATGCTTCAACTTCCGCCGAACCATCCAGACCAACTGCATCAAATCCGGTAGTACGCACCGTGATCACTTTGATGGCATCCGTCGATTGCACCGTCGCTATTGCATTACCTGCATAAATCGGACGCTCGAAGGTATCAGGCGAATCAACTTTAGTAATTTCAGATATCTGACCGACATCGAGCTTTGCAGCCACACGCGGCAAAATATTTTTCCCGTAGGCTGTAGCAGGCGCAAGAATATGCGAATAATTATTTGCAATTTGAATTACCTGGGCTGCGATATTTTCAGCCAGCCCGTGTGCAAATTGCGCTGCATCGGCAACCAGCACTTTAGACACGCCAGTGATTTTTGCAGCAGCAGCCGCGGCAGCCGCACAATCATGGCCAGCGACCAGCACATGTATGTCTGCGCCACATTTGGCAGCAGCAGCTACGGTGTTGAGGGTGCTTCCCTTTAACGACGCATTGTCGTGTTCAGCAATAACGAGTGAGGCCATTTTTTATTCCTTCGATATTCAGATGACTTTGGCTTCGGTCTTGAGCTTTGCTACCAGCGTGGCAATGTCGGGCACCATCACACCGGCCGAACGCTTGGGAGGCTCAGTAACTTTGAGTGTCTTCAGACGCGGTACGACATCCACACCTAATTCGTCAGGCTTGATGACATCAAGCTGCTTTTTCTTGGCTTTCATGATGTTGGGCAGCGTGACATAGCGTGGCTCATTGAGACGCAAATCTGTCGTAACGATGGCCGGCAGCGTCAGAGACAATGTCTCCAGACCACCATCAACTTCACGCGTCACGATTGCTTTGCCATCTTCAATCGTGAGCTTGGAAGCGAAAGTCGCCTGGGGCCAGTCGAGTAATGCAGCCAGCATTTGACCAGTTTGGTTGCAATCATCATCAATAGCCTGTTTGCCCAAAATAATAAGCTGCGGTTGCTCTTTATCAGCCAATGCTTTGATCAACTTGGCCACTGCCAAAGGCTGCAACTCGACATCAGTTTCGAGAAGTACGGCGCGATCAGCACCTATAGCCATCGCCGTGCGCAGCGTTTCCTGGCATTGCGTAACGCCACAAGATACCGCCACTACTTCGGTCACCTTGCCGGCTTCTTTCAACCGCATCGCTTCTTCAACTGCAATTTCATCGAACGGATTCATGGACATTTTGACGTTAGCGATATCAACACCGCTGCCATCAGACTTAACGCGCACCTTGACGTTGTAATCCACCACGCGCTTAACTGGTACCAGTACTTTCATCGGTTGCCTCTGGAGTTCAAATTGACGTTAACGTAAAGCAGAATTATAAAAGAGAACGTATTAATGCGCAAAATTCTCGCACGATCGTTCTATTTTCATCCAAGCTTGACAACATGATACACAAAAAGCAACTATTTTCTACGCATGAAAAAAGTAAACTCTTGCTCAGCTTGCGACTGCTCAAGTAATGCATTGCCAGTCTGGCGGGCAAACGCCTGAAAATCACGCGCCGAACCGGGGTCTGTTGCGATTATTCGCAAAACATCGCCGCTATTCATATCTGACAGTGCTTTTTTTGCTTTCAAAATCGGCAGCGGGCACTTTAGTCCGCGCGCATCCAGATCTTTTTGAAATTCCATCGTTATTTCCTTATTCTTATTACGTTCCCCAATCAACAAACTCGACATCCAGCCCGCGCGAGCGCATCCAGTCTGCCATCGCATAACCTGTGCCGGCGCGCCATGGCTTGAGCCGCTCTGGTGCAACCAAGCGAAATTCCACTAATTCTGGCGACAAGCTAATTTCACCCGAGGCACGCACGTGATACGCAATAATCAATTCATTTTTACGGATGAATTCATACACGCCTATGAGCGAAATCGTCTCTGCATGCAGGCCGGTTTCTTCTTGCAGCTCACGCGCCACACCCTGCTCTGGCGTCTCACCACGTTCCATGAAACCGGTAATTAATGCAAAATTTTTCGCTGGCCATGCCGCATTACGGGCCAGCAGGATACGCCCTTCAATTTCTACCAGCGCGGCCAACACAGGCAAGGGATTGTCCCAATGCGTCCAATGTCCATCGGGACATGTCAATCGCGCTTTATCGCCATCGCCGACATCTGCGCGCATTACCAGAGGGGCTGCACACATAGGACAAAAACGATGCGATAAAACTTGATCAGACATATTTATTTCAGGCGCTCGCCTACCCAGGCCTGAACTGCAGCTAAGGCTGCAGGCAAGCCAGTTGGATCAGTGCCGCCAGCCTGCGCCATATCAGGCCGGCCACCGCCCTTGCCACCAACTTGCAGCGCAACGAAATTGACCAGCTCACCGGCTTTAACTTTGCCGGTGGTGTCTGCGGTGACACCCGCAATCAGACTGACTTTGCCATCATTAACTGCTGCCAGCACAATCGCAGCAGTCTTTAATTTATCTTTCATTTTATCCATGACTTCACGCAAAGTCGTGACATCTGCGCCAGCGATTGATGCGGCCAGCACTTTCACGCCTTGCACATCGACTGCCTGCGCAAGCAGCTCATCGCCCTGTCCTGCGGCCAGTTTGGATTTCATCGCAGCGAGTTCTTTTTCCAGCGCCTTGACCTGATCCTGCACTTGCATAATGCGCTGTGTAATTTCTTCTGGCTGCACCTTTAGCGCTAATGCTGCTTCATTCACGCGCGCCGCCAGTGACTGCAACAGAGCCAGCGCGTGTTCGCCAGTGACGGCTTCAATACGGCGTATACCTGCAGCGACGCCGCCTTCAGCAACGATTTTGAACAGGCCTATGTCACCGGTACGGGTGACGTGCGTACCACCGCACAGCTCTCGTGAAGAGCCTATGCCCAGTACCCGCACCAGATCGCCATATTTTTCGCCAAACAAGGCCATCGCACCATGTTGGATTGCATCGTCATAAGCCATCAGCTGCGCGCTGGTCGCTAAGTTTTCAAGAATTTCGTGATTGACCAATGCTTCTATACGACGCATCTCTTCAGCTGTAACAGGTGCATTGTGGCTGAAGTCAAAGCGCGTCTTATCTGCATCAACCAATGAACCTTTTTGTGCAACATGACCGCCCAGCACTGTGCGCAAAGCCTTATGCATCAGGTGCGTAGCCGAGTGATTGCGCATGATGGCAGCACGTTTGCTGGTATTAACCTTCGCAGTAACGGCTTCGCCTATGCTAAGCGCGCCGCTGGCAAGCTTGCCATGATGACCAAATACATCTGCCTGAATTTTGTGGGTATCGGTAACATCAAAATTTGCAGCATCGGATTCAATCACACCCACATCACCCGCCTGCCCACCAGACTCTGCATAAAATGGCGTGTGATCCAGCACAACGATGGCGTCCTGTCCCGCTAATATTTTTTGCACTGCGGTGCCGTCCACATAGAGTGCAATAATTTTGCCTGCATCTGCCAGCGTGTCGTAGCCAACGAACCCTGTTTTAGGACCGCTATATTCAATACCAGCGGCCATTTCAAATTTGCCAGCTGCGCGTGCTGTTGATTTCTGTTTTTCCATCGCCGCATGAAAGCCAGCTTCGTCCAGTATGACATCACGTTCACGGCAAATATCAGCCGTCAAATCAAGCGGGAAGCCATAGGTATCGTAAAGCGCGAAAGCCGTCTTGCCATCAAGATTGGCGGGATCTTTCGCCAACGCAGATTCAAGAATTTTCATACCATTTTCCAGCGTCTCGCCAAAGCGTTCTTCTTCTTGCTTGAGGACTTGCGCTACGCGCTCGGCAGCATCAGCCAGCTCAGGATAGGCAACGCCCATTTCCTGCACCAGATCTGGCACCAGCTTGTAAAAGAACGGCCGCTTTTGTCCGAGCTTGTTGCCATGACGCAGAGCGCGGCGAATAATACGGCGCAGCACATACGCACGACCTTCACTACCGGGTATGACGCCATCAGTAACCAGAAAAGCGCAAGCGCGTATATGGTCGGCGATAACTTTCAATGAATTATTGGCGAGATCGGTTTCGCCTGTTTCACGCGCTGCCGCTTTGATCAGCCGCGAGAATAAATCGATTTCATAATTGCTGTGTACATGCTGAAGAATTGCGGCCAGTCGCTCTAATCCCATACCGGTATCTACGCAAGGCGCGGGCAACGGCGTTAAGGTCGCCTCGCCAGTCTTGGGATCAATCTGTCTGTCAAACTGCATAAACACATTGTTCCAAATTTCTATATAGCGATCCCCGTCCTGCTCAGCGCTGCCCGGTGGCCCACCCCATACATCGGGGCCATGATCATAAAAAATTTCAGAACAAGGACCGCATGGCCCGGTATCGGCCATCTGCCAGAAATTATCAGACGCATAGGGTGCGCCTTTATTGTCACCAATACGAACAACTCGCTCAGCTGGCAAACCTATTTCATTAACCCAGATGTCATACGCTTCATCATCTGTGTGATAGACCGTGGCCCAAAGTTTTTCCGCAGGCAGACCATAAACTTTGGTCAGCAGCTCATAAGCCCACTTTAATGAATCGCGTTTGAAATAATCGCCAAACGACCAGTTACCCAGCATTTCAAAAAAAGTGTGATGGCGAGCTGTATAGCCGACATTTTCCAGATCATTGTGTTTGCCACCGGCGCGCAAGCAGCGCTGTACAGATGTGGCGCGCACATAATTACGTTTATCTTCGCCAAGGAACACATCCTTGAATTGCACCATGCCAGAATTAGTAAACAGCAGCGTCGGGTCATTCCCCGGCACTAAGCTGGAAGAACGAACGACCGTATGGTCTTTGGATGCAAAAAAACTGAGGAATTTTTCGCGGATATCTGACGAGTTCATGGGTGCAGTTTCTACTTACTTGAGCAAGCGTTGAAAAACCAACGATTATACGTGAACCACTTTATGCGGCCGGTGAGGGTTTGCGGCTTGAACCCAGCGGAAATTGCCGAAAAATAAACGCGCTTAATTTATATCGCAAAATTCTGCGTTAATTACATCAATACTATCCGTACAAAACGCGTCTACACCCATATTGAGTAAACGTTTTGCTTCAGCAGGATCATTCACGGTATAGCAAAACAAGCCATAGCCGGCCTGCCTGACTGCATCGGCCGTGCTCGCATCAAGAAAAGCAGCACCGACATGCAGCGCGCAAGCATGCAATTTATGCAACTGTAACTGCCAGTCAGGGGGCACGCGCTCGACCAGTAATCCGCGCGGCACTTCCGGCGCAACGATATGCGCAGCGGCCAGAGCAGTAAATGAAAATGAAGACAGCAACACCCGCCCTATAGGCAGCTGCGCACACGCTGCGGCCACCAGCCGACCCGTCTCATGTTCCATGCCCGGTGCGGGCTTGATCTCCACATTCATCCAGATATCATGCGCCAGACAAAATTGCGCCACCTCAGCAAAACCCGGCACCGGCTCGCCAGCGAATTGCGGCGCCAACCAGGAGCCGGCATCCATTTGCGCTAGCTCAGACGCGGACAAATCAATGACCAATCCCTCGCCGGCGATAGTCCGCCCCAGCTCAGCATCATGCATCAACACCAGCTCGCCGCTCTTTAATGCCATCACATCGAACTCCACCGCATGAAAACCATGGGACAGCGCACAGCGCATTGCGACCATCGTATTTTCAGGTGCGAGCTTGCCGGCACCGCGGTGAGCCAGCACTCTGGGATAGGTCCACATCATTTTTCCCCGTCTATTTACGTTCAGATTGTAAGCCGGTCAGGTAAAAGGAATAGACGCTACGGTAAAATGGCCTCTTAATTCAAACCGGTCTATTTCCCGAATCCATGAGCAACGAATCTGGTAACAACGCACTGACTCCGCCGTCAAATTTCTTACGCGGCATTATTGACAGTGATATCGCAAGCAGCAAGTACGCAAGCCGCGTTGATCATGATGGCAAGCCACTGCCCACCGTCATCACCCGTTTTCCGCCTGAGCCCAATGGCTATCTGCATATAGGCCATGCAAAATCTATCTGCCTGAATTTCGGGCTAGCCCGTGATTATGGTGGCCGCTGCCATTTGCGCTTCGACGATACCAATCCAACCAAAGAAGAACAAGAATACGTCGACACCATTATCGATAGTGTGAAATGGCTGGGCTTTGATTGGCATTACGGTGATGCGACACATCTGCACTATGCAAGTGATTATTTTGATCAGCTCTATCAAATGGCTGAATGGTTAGTCAATGCAGGTCATGCGTATGTAGACAGCCAGAGCGCAGAAGAAATGGCAGCCAATCGCGGCAATTTTAGCGAGCCGGGTAAAAATTCTCCGTTCAGAGATCGCCCTGCTGCAGAATCGCTGGATCTGTTGCGCCGCATGAAGTCGGGAGAATTCCAGGATGGCGTCCACATCCTGCGCGCCAAAATCGATATGGCTGCGCCCAACATGAACCTGCGTGACCCGGCCATTTATCGCATACGTCACGCGCATCATCATCGTACCGGCGACAAGTGGTGCATCTATCCTATGTATGACTACACGCATCCTATCTCGGATGCGCTGGAAAATATTACCCATTCTTTTTGCACACTTGAATTCCAGGATCACCGGCCATTTTATGACTGGATACTGGAGCGCCTCACTGAAGGTGGTTTTTTCAAACAACCTTTACCGCAACAATATGAATTTGCGCGCTTGAATTTAACTTATGCGATCACTAGCAAACGCAAACTGCTACAACTAGTCGAAGAAAAAATCGTCGATGGCTGGGATGATCCGCGCATGCCCACCATAGTCGGCATACGCCGTCGCGGCTTTACGCCTGAATCAATTGCGCTGTTTGCTGAGCGCATTGGTGTGACCAAGTCAGACAGCTGGATAGACATGAGTACGCTGGAAGGTTCACTGCGTGATGATCTTGATCCCAAAGCACCGCGCACCGTTGCTGTACTCAATCCATTAAAGCTCATCATAGACAACTTCCCGGTAAATGAAACCGCAGACTGCAGCGCACCCGTGCATCCGCATCATCCTGAACGTGGCACGCGCCAGTTTTCATTGAGCCGCGAATTATGGATAGAGCAGGAAGATTTTATGGAAGTGCCGACTAAAGGCTACTTCCGTCTTTTCCCTGGCAATAAAGTCAGGCTGCGTTATGGCTTTGTGGTGGAATGCACAGGCTGCGACAAAGATGCAACGGGCAAAGTCATCGCCGTGCATTGTAATTATTTTGCCGACAGCAAAAGCGGCACTGAAGGCTCAGCCAATTACAAAGTCAAAGGAAACATTCACTGGGTATCCGTGCCGCATGCCGTTGAAGCTGAAGTACGATTGTATGATCGTTTATTTACCGATCCGCATCCGGATGCAGGTGGCAAAGATTTCAAACTCGCGCTAAATACGGATTCAAAATCTGTCGTGGCCGCTTATCTGGAAGCAGGTGCAGATCAGGCACAAGCGGATGAAAAATTTCAATTCGAACGGCATGGCTATTTTGTTGCTGACAGAGTCGACTCCACGAAAGGCAAGCCTGTATTCAATCGCATCGTCACGCTGAAAGACAGCTGGGGAAAATAAACGCTGTCTTTTCCTGATGTCGTCTGGCGAGATTTTTTATTTCTGCCCGACGAT
>CAIVDH010000410.1 GCA_903904635.1 uncultured Burkholderiales bacterium
ATTACTTATCCGTTATTCCACAAGCTTTGCATTAATGTAAATGCTGTTGATATGGTTAATTCTTCTTTGCGACTCATCAAACTGATGAAGCTTAATTTACTTTCCAGTTTTACCTGATCTGCGATTACTAAGCCATGTGCATGCGCCTCCCGCAAAGCAATTGACTCTCGGACCAGGGATAGTCCTACGCCTGATTTGACCAGATCTAGCATGGATGCTTCCTGATCAACGAGTGCAACGGTGCGTGGCTGAACTTTAAATTGAGTAAATATCTCTGTAAGTAATCGGTGGTGTACCGATTCCGGCGGTGACCAAATCCAGGGAAGGTTGGCAAGCGCGTCCCAATTTTTACCTTGTACGCGTTTTTTCCAGCCCTGTGGTGCAACGACTTTGTAAGTAAATGCAGTTAGCGTATGACTAAAATATTCTGTTCCTGGCTCACCGAGGTAGTAGCCTACGTCCAGTGTTCCGGCTTTAATTTGTTGTTTTACCCAACCCGACATGCCTTGCTGTAGTCGGGTTGCGATGTGTGGATAATTTTCAAGCAATTTTTTTAAAAAACTGCCGAGTCGTGTGAATTCGGGATCCAGTATGGTGCCTATGGCTAGGGTGCCTGATAAAGCGGTATGGAGCGATACCGCAGCCCTGGATAACTCACTACTAGCTGAAATGACATGTTGCGCTAGTGGAAGTAATTTTGCGCCGTCTTCAGTTAATGTCATGCCGCGCGCATCGCGTGTAAACAATTGCACATTCAGACTGGCTTGCAAAGATTTGATTTGCAGGCTGACCGCAGGTTGCGTCAGATGTAATCTGGCCGCGGCACGGGTTAAATTGCCTTCGTTGGCAACCGTGATGAAAGCGCGTAGCTGAGTCAGATCCATGGCTGAATATGTAAATACCGCGTTATTTAATAAGTTATTTTTATATTGCTCTTGATAATAACTCATTAGATTTGTGATGTTTAGGCGCGTATCCTCTGCCAACATAATAAAAATTGCACAGTCACTACCAAAGGATTACTTATGACAACCGACAATAAACTCGAAACTTTAACGCACTACATTAATGGCAAGCGCGTTGCTGCCGCCAACGCAAAAACCCAGCCAGTTTTCAATCCTGCTACGGGTAGCCCGTGTGCGCAGGTTGTCCTGGCTGAGGTATTGGAAGTCAATGCTGCGGTGGCTGCTGCTGCTGCTGCTGCGCCTGCCTGGGCTGACACTGCGCCATTAAAGCGTGCCCGGATCATGTCTAAGTTCAAGGAACTATTAGAAAAAAATCATGATGCACTTGCAGCGGCAATTACGCGCGAACATGGCAAGGTTTTTTCTGATGCCAAGGGTGAGGTGATTCGTGGTTTGGAAATTGTGGAGTTTGCTTGCGGTATTCCGCAGCTATTGAAGACGCAGTTTACGGACAATATCGGTGGCGGCATTGATAACTGGCAGTTACGTCAGCCGTTGGGCGTGACTGTGGGTATTACGCCGTTTAATTTTCCTGTGATGGTGCCGTTATGGATGGCGCCTATGGCGATTGCTTGCGGTAATACGTTTATTTTGAAACCTTCAGAACGTGATCCGACGCCGTCTTTGATGATGGCAGATTTATTTAAAGAAGCCGGTTTGCCGGACGGCGTTTTCAATGTGGTGCAGGGCGATAAATTAGCGGTTGATACGCTGTTGCAGCATCCCGATGTAAAGGCTGTTTCCTTTGTGGGCTCTACGCCGATTGCTGAATATATTTATACCGAAGGTGCCAAGCGCAAGGGTGCGTATCCATTGCGGGTGCAAGCATTGGGCGGCGCGAAAAATCATTTGGTGGTGATGCCGGATGCAGATTTGGATCAGGCGGTTGATGCATTGATTGGTGCAGCGTATGGCTCTGCGGGTGAGCGTTGCATGGCGATTTCTGTTGCGGTTGCGGTTGGGTCGGTGGCAGATAAGTTAGTTGATGCGCTTGTGCCGCGAATTAAAGCACTAAAAATTAAAAATGGGTTGGAAGCGGATGCGGAAATGGGGCCTGTTGTTACGGCTGTCCACAAAGCAAAAATTGAATCTTATATTGCTGATGGTGTGAAGTCTGGCGCGAAGCTGATTGTTGATGGACGCGGTATTTCTGTGCCAGGTCATGAGCAAGGATTTTTCCTGGGTGGGACTTTGTTTGATCATGTCACGCCAGATATGAAAATTCATCAGGAAGAAATTTTTGGACCGGTGCTATGTGTGGTGCGCGTGCCTGATATGGCGGCGGCAATTAATCTGATAAATGCGCATGAGTATGGCAACGGCGTTGCGTTATTTACTTCTGATGGTAATACGGCGCGCGAATTTTCACGTCGCATTGAAGTGGGTATGGTGGGTGTAAATGTGCCTATTCCTGTGCCTATGGCTTGGCATTCTTTTGGTGGGTGGAAGCGGTCACTTTTTGGCGACACGCATATTTATGGCGAAGAAGGTGTGCGTTTTTATACACGTTATAAATCCATCATGCAGCGCTGGCCAGAATCGATAGCTAAGGGTGCTGAATTCACGATGCCGGTTGCCAAATAAAAATAACAGGACATAAATTATGGAATCCGCAGGCGTTTACGATTACATCATTATTGGTGGTGGTACGGCTGGTTGCGTTTTAGCCAACCGTTTGACGCAAGACCCGGATGTGTCGGTGTTGCTGATTGAGGCTGGCGGCAAGGATGACTATGTCTGGATTCATATTCCGGTTGGTTACTTATATTGCATCAACAATCCCCGCACTGACTGGATGTTTCGCACACAAGCAGAGCCGGGCTTGAATGGTCGTAGTCTGATTTATCCTCGCGGCAAAGTATTGGGTGGCTGCTCGTCCATCAACGGCATGATTTATATGCGGGGTCAGGCGCGTGATTATGATGAATGGGCCAGGCTGACGGGTGACGACAGCTGGCGTTGGCAAAATGTGCTGCCAGTTTTTCGGGGAACGGAAGACCATTATGCCGGTGTAAGCGAATTTCATGGCGCTGGTGGTGAGTGGCGGGTGGAAAAGCAGCGTTTGCGTTGGGATGTGCTGGATGCATTTCGCGTCGCAGCTTCTGAAACTGGCATACCCATGACGGATGATTTTAATCAGGGCGATAACGAAGGTTGCGGCTATTTTGAGGTGAACCAGAAGAAAGGTATACGCTGGAATACGGCTAAAGCATTCTTACGTTCTATAAAGAAAAGACGTGGTTCGCTGGAAATAATGACGGGCTGTCATGTTAAGCGCCTGGACATTGTGGATACTGAGCAGGGTAAAGTTTGTCGTGGTGTGCATTTTAGTGGCGATGGACGAGAGTGGTTTGCTGAGGCGCGGCGTGAAACACTATTAAGTGCTGGCGCGATTGGTTCGCCGCAGATATTGCAACTCTCTGGTATCGGCCCGGCAAACTTGCTACAAAAGCATGGTGTGCCCGTGGTGGTGGATGCGCCGGGTGTGGGTGAAAATCTGCAAGACCATTTGCAGTTGCGGATGGCTTTCAAGGTTGAGGGCGTAAAAACCTTGAATATGATGGCTAATAGTGTTTTGGGTAAGTTACGTATCGGCCTTGAATACGCGGTTAATCGGAGTGGGCCTATGTCTATGGCGCCTTCTCAGTTGGGTGCGTTTACTAAGTCGGATCCTTCGCAGGCGTCAGCAAATCTGCAATATCATGTACAACCGTTGTCACTTGAGAAATTCGGCGAACCTTTACATGGCTTTCCGGCATTTACTGCCAGCGTATGTAATTTGCGCCCGACTTCGAGAGGGCATGTACGGATTACTTCCGGCGATGCTTATGCAGCACCAGCTATTACACCTAATTATCTGAGTACGGCCGAAGATCGGCGCGTTGCCGCCGATTCATTGTCACTGACGCGCCGGATTGTTGCCGCGCCCGCCATGCGCCAGTTTACGCCCGAAGAATTTATGCCGGGTGTGAAGTTTCAGACCGAGGAAGAATTAGCGCGTGCCGCTGGTGATATAGGCACAACGATTTTTCATCCGGTGGGTACGTGCAAAATGGGTCGGGCTGATGATGTTTCGGCTGTGGTTGATCAGCAGATGCGGGTTAAGCAGGTAAAGGGGCTGAGAGTGGTTGATGGTTCAGTCATGCCGGTGATTACGTCAGGCAATCCCAATTCTCCTATCATCATGATCGCTGAAAGAGCTGCGCAATCTATACGTGCAGATTGGTCTGCAAAGGCAAAATAGCTTGTAATACGCCTTCTTATGGCCGGCCGGCTGTCGTTCAAGCTTTAGCTTAATTCAGATATTTACAACCCACATTCGGGTTAAGTACCGCCAATGCAAAGTAATTATGGAAATTCTCCCTGTAGATTTTTTTGTGTTGGCGCTTGCCGCCTTGTTTGCTGGCCTCGTTGATGCGGCGGTAGGCGGCGGTGGCTTGATACAAGTCCCGGCTTTGTTTGGCGTATTTCCGCAATCTGCCCCAGCTGTTTTATTCGGTACAAATAAGCTTTCCGGTATCTGGGGTACGGCATTTGCTGCCGTAACTTATGCCAAAAAAACCAGAGTGGAGTGGGGCGTAGCGATACCGGCTTCTTTATCAGCGCTTTTGCTCTCTTTATTGGGGGCCTGGACGGTAAGTAGTTTTCCTGCAGAGCTGGTTCGTAAGGCGTTGCCAGCAATACTTTTATTGGTCGCTATTTATGTGTTTAGGCGCAAAGACTTTGGTATTACACATGCGCCGCTACATAGCGGCCGCCGCCAGACAGGCGCGGCGTTGTTATTGGGCGCTGTGATTGGGTTTTATGATGGGTTTTTTGGGCCTGGAACGGGAAGTTTTTTAATATTTTTATTTATACGGTTTTTCGGCTTTGATTTTCTGGGCGCATCTGCCGTTGCAAAAATCGTCAATGTGGCTTGCAACCTTTCCGCATTGGCGCTGTTTGGTTATCAGGGCCACGTACTTTGGCAGCTAGGCTTGCTCATGGCGGTGTGTAATGTGGCCGGCGCAGTGATTGGAGCGCGCTTGGCATTGCTGAAGGGTAACGGCTTCATACGGCGTGCTTTTTTGGTTGTCGTGTCGCTGCTCATACTGAAAACAACAAGCGACGCATTCTGGATCTAATCAGTATTTGAGCCATCTAATGCTCGGTTGTTTCACGTGGAACGTTCGACTGTCGGCTTACACCACGTTCCACGTGAAACAAATTTGTTTTTCCTTTTCCTTTTTCTGCTTGGCCGATCTTTAAATAACCGTATAATCCAGCCTCTGCATTAAGTCTCTCTATAGTGACTCATGAATTTCCCCTCTGAATTCGATGTGATTGTTGTTGGTGGTGGCCATGCCGGTACGGAGGCTGCGCTTGCGGCTGCGCGCATGGGCCAGAAAACCTTGCTGCTGACACACAATATTGAGACCCTGGGTCAAATGTCCTGCAATCCCTCTATCGGTGGAATAGGCAAGGGCCATTTGGTGCGCGAGGTTGATGCCATGGGTGGTGCGATGGCCATCGCTACAGATGAGGCGGGCATACAATTCCGTATTTTGAATTCTTCCAAGGGTCCGGCGGTGCGTGCGACACGTGCCCAAGCGGACCGCATACTTTATAAGCAGGCGATACGTGCTCGTCTGGAAAATCAGCCTAACCTTTGGCTTTTTCAGCAGGCGGTGGATGATTTGATGGTGGAGGGCGCTCGAGTGGTGGGTGCGGTAACGCAGGTCGGCATTCGTTTTCGGAGCAAGACGGTAGTTTTGACTGCGGGTACTTTCCTGGACGGTAAAATCCACGTGGGCTTGAATAATTATTCTGCTGGCCGTGCTGGTGATCCGCCTTCCTTGTCATTGTCGGCGCGCTTAAAAGAGCTAAAGCTGCCGCAGGGTCGTTTGAAAACGGGCACGCCACCACGCATAGACGGACGAAGCATTGATTTTTCTGTCATGACAGAGCAGCCCGGTGACTTAGATCCGGTGCCAGTTTTTTCGGTCATGGGTACGGCCGCTATGCATCCGGCGCAGGTACCTTGCTGGATTACGCATACGAATGCGCGCACACACGACATTATTCGCGGTGCGTTGGATCGTAGCCCTATGTATACCGGTGTGATTGAGGGTGTGGGTCCGCGGTATTGCCCGTCTATAGAAGACAAAATACATCGCTTTGCCGGCAAAGATTCACATCAGATTTTTCTTGAGCCTGGAGGGCTGACGACCAACGAGTTTTATCCGAACGGGATTTCAACCAGTTTGCCATTTGATGTGCAGCTGGAGTTGGTGCGCTCTATGCGCGGGTTGGAAAGCGCGCATATTTTGCGTCCCGGCTACGCGATTGAATATGATTATTTTGATCCGCGCGGGCTGAAGGCGACGCTGGAAACTAAGGTAATAGAAGGCTTGTTTTTTGCCGGTCAGATTAACGGTACAACGGGCTATGAGGAAGCGGCAGCGCAGGGCATGCTGGCCGGACTGAATGCAGCTTTGCGCTCGCAAGAGCGGGAAGGCTGGACGCCGCGTCGCGATGAGGCGTATCTGGGTGTGCTGGTTGATGATCTGATTACGCAGGGTGTGCAAGAGCCGTATCGCATGTTTACGAGTCGTGCCGAATACAGGCTTAGCTTGCGTGAAGACAATGCTGATATGCGCCTTACTGAAACGGGGCGTCGTCTCGGTTGTGTGGGCGATCTGCAGTGGCAGGTTTTTGAGCAAAAGCGCGAAGCGGTTGCGTTGGAGTTGGAGCGCTTGAGGTCCACTTGGGTTAGCCCGCGGGTAATCGACAATGCTGAGGCAATGCGTGTAATTGGCAAGCCCTTGGAGCGCGAATATACCTTGGAAGATTTGTTGCGCCGGCCGAATATAAGCTACGAAAGCTTAATGAGTTTGCATGGTATGGGTGATCAACATTTTAAGGGCCCGGTTCTTGAGCCGGCGGTGGCTGAGCAGGTTGAGATACAAATTAAATATGCCGGCTACATTGATCGTCAGGCTAAAGAAGTTGAGCGTCATGAGCATAATGAAAGCCTGCGATTACCGGAAGGATTGGACTATCTTGCTGTGAGTGCATTGTCGATGGAAGTCAGGCAAAAGCTGAATAAACATAAACCTGAAACCTTGGGACAAGCATCGCGTATTGCCGGAGTGACACCGGCGGCGATTTCTTTATTGTTGGTGTATTTGAAAAAAGGCGGTCTGCGCGAGTTGAGTTTGATGAACCAAAATTCGGATGCAGCCTGAATGGCAGGCACGATTGATCGCGCCGAATTCGGGGCTTTACTGGCGCAGGGCGCAGAGGCGCTGAAGCTAAAATTATCAGATAGCCAGCTAGAAAAACTGCTGGATTATCTGACGTTGTTGTTGAAATGGAATGCTGTTTATAACCTGACGGCTGTACGTGACCCGAAGCAAATGTTAACCCAGCATTTGCTTGATGCAATGGCGGCAATGACGGCCTTTCGTGGCGCCAAGCAGGTGCTGGATGTGGGTAGCGGTGGTGGCTTGCCCGGTATGGTGTTGGCTATCTGGGCGGCAGAAGCCGAGCCGCAAATGGTTGTACACATGATTGATACGGTGCATAAAAAGACAGCTTTTTTGACGCAAGTAAAAGCAGAGTTGGGCTTGACTAATACGTTGATACATACGGACCGCGTAGAAAAATTTAAAAGCCAGCGCTTGTTTGATGTGATCACATCGCGTGCCTTTGCCGAGCTGACTGATTTTGTGAACTGGTCTGGACACTTGCTGCAAGAAGGTGGTTGCATGATTGCCTTAAAAGGGCAAGCACCAGTAGAAGAAATTGCTCGACTACCGGTGGGGTGGGTGATGCAAAAGCTCGAGCCGCTTATAGTGCCGGGTATGGATGCGAGCCGGCATCTGGTTTTTATTCAGCGCCAGGCGGAGGCTTAAGCGTAGGCTAAATTTAGTAAACAGGCAGATCGCATTATTTAGATTAATAACCATAACGATAAAAGCCATGACCAAAATTTTTTGTATTGCTAATCAAAAGGGCGGAGTGGGCAAAACCACGACAGCGGTGAATCTTGCCGCCGCGCTTGCCAATATAAAACAGCGCGTTTTGCTGGTGGATCTTGATCCGCAAGGTAATGCAACGATGGGAGCAGGTATTAATAAATCGGGCCTGACTTCATCGATTTATCAAGTTTTGCTGGGTATGGGCGATGTAAAGAATATCCGCCAACGATCTGAAGCCGGACAGTTTGATGTGTTACCGGCCAACCGCGATTTGGCCGGAGCCGAAGTAGAAATGGTGGAGCTGGAAAATCGTGAAACGCGGCTCAAAGATGCGCTGATGAAGGTTGCTGACGAATATGATTTTGTGTTGATCGATTGCCCGCCGGCTTTATCCATGCTGACCTTAAATGGACTGTGCGCAGCGCATGGCGTGATCATTCCTATGCAGTGCGAATATTACGCGCTGGAAGGGCTGTCTGATTTAGTCAATACGATAAAAATTGTGCATTCAAAATTAAATCCGGATTTGAAAATCATCGGTCTTTTAAGGGTGATGTTTGATCCGCGGATGATGTTGTCGCAACAAGTCTCGGCGCAGCTAGAACAACATTTTGGTGACAAAGTATTCAAGTCAATTATTCCACGCAATGTACGGCTGGCTGAAGCCCCTTCATTTGGTGTGCCGGGCGTAAATTTCGATACTGCGTCCAAGGGTGCGCAGGCCTATGTTGAATTTGGAAAAGAACTCGTTACTCGCATAAAAAATATTTAATCGCGTTGAGTCAACAAACTAATTTAAATCCAGAAAGCTTTAAATCATGGTTATGAAAAAACACAAAGGTCTGGGCCGCGGACTCGAAGCATTACTAGGCGGCTCATCGGTGTTTATGAATGAAGCACCAGTGGTTGCTGGTGCGCCCTCAGCACTCCCAGTGAGCGCACTGCAGGCGGGCAAATATCAGCCGCGCGTAAAAATGGACCAGGCCTCGATTAATGAGCTGGCCGAGTCCATACGTTCACAGGGTTTGTTGCAGGCGATTTTGGTGCGGCCTATAGAGCACGGACCTAACGGCGTGGAATATGAAATCATCGCCGGTGAGCGGCGTTTCAGGGCGGCGCAATTGGCTGGACTGACCGAGGTTCCGGTGATCGTCAAGGATGTTGATGACCAGGCTGCTGCCGCCATGGCGCTTATTGAAAACATGCAGCGCGAAGATCTCAATCCGCTAGAAGAAGCACAGGGCATTAAACGACTAATCGTTGATTTTAATTTTACGCATGAACAGGCGGCAACTTCAGTGGGACGTTCACGTAGCGCGGTATCAAATTTGTTGCGCTTGCTTAGCCTGTGCAAACCGGTACAGGCTATGCTGATGGCCAATGAGCTTGATATGGGGCATGCCCGTGCATTGTTGTCGGTCGATACAGCGACGCAAATTTCCTTGGCAACGCAGATAGTTTCACAGCATTTGTCGGTGCGTGAAGCAGAAAAACTGGTGGTTCGGTTTACTACCGGGCAGACTGAAAAGCCGGTGGTGGCTGCAAAAGAAAAATCGCGTGATATTACGCGCCTGGAAGAAGAGCTTTCTGACGTATTGGCAGCCAGGGTCACCATCAAACAGGGTGCGCGTAACAAAGGCGAACTGATTATTGATTTTGCAGGACTGGATCAGCTCGATGGCATTATTGCAAGACTGCGACCGCAAGTGCAGTGATGCGGATGAAAATCGAGATACAAGTTTTAATAAGTGTACGACCGTACGCTGATTTTTATGGGCAATCATTTGACTGACGTCATCGAAACTACTTATAATCACGCGGCTTCTTGGAATGCCGGCACCTACATAACACTTCAAGCCTTTTCTGTCTGTTGCTCGCAAGAGACTCCTGACTTAACTGAAACAGTAATATGTTGCGCCTGGTCTTGATCCAGTTGGCAGTAACTTTGGTTGCTGCTGCAGTTGCAGGACTAATCGGCGGCATGCATGCTTTTTTTTCTGCATTGCTTGGTGGATTGTGCTGTGTAATTCCAAATGGGTTGTTTGCTGCGCGGCTCCTTATTAACGCGCGCAACCCGGAAGCCATAAACCCGATGACATTTTTCTTCGGGGAGTTTACGAAAATAGTAGTGACGGTTGCGCTGTTGGCAGCAATCGTCTGGCTGTATCACGATTTGAACTGGCTGGCGCTTATCGCTGCATTCATTATCGCGATGAAGAGTTACCTTATCTTACTTATTAGGCACTGACATGGCAGCTGAAATGGCAGCAGAGGGCGCGGCGCACGCACCGACCGCCTCCGAGTACATCACGCATCATCTGGGTCATCTGTCTACGCAGCATCAAGACAAGATCATTGATTTTTCCATCATCAACATGGATACCGTTTTTTGGTCGGTATTGATGGGAGTGATCGGTTCGTTCCTGATGTTTGTGGTAGCACGCAAAGCAACCTCGGGTGTGCCAGGACGGCTACAGGCATTCGTTGAGATGGTTGTGGAAATGGTTGATGATCAGGCCAAAAATATTGTCCATGGCAATCGTACTTTTATTGCACCGCTTGCGCTGACTGTATTCGTCTGGGTCTTCCTGATGAACGCAATGGATTTTCTGCCGGTTGATTTATTCTCGGCCATCTTTGGTTTGTTTGGCATGGAGATCCATCACCGTGCAGTGCCGACTGCCGATCTGAATGGCACGCTGGGCATGGCACTCGGTGTATTGTTCCTGATGCTTTTTTATAGCGTCAAAATCAAAGGCCTGGGCGGCTTCATTCATGAGTTGTTTTGCGCGCCATTTGGTAGTCATCCGGCGCTATGGTTGCCAAATCTTGGTTTGAACATCATTGAATTCGTTGCCAAGACCGTATCCTTGGGCATGCGACTGTTTGGCAACATGTATGCCGGCGAGCTAGTGTTCCTGTTGATTGCACTGCTGGGTTCAACCGCTACCTGGTGGGGTTTTGGTATGCAAGTCATCGCCGGCTCAGTCTGGGCTATTTTCCATATTCTTATTGTGCTGTTACAAGCGTTCATCTTCATGATGTTAACGCTGGTGTATATCGGTCAGGCTCACGAAGGGCACTGATTGGCTTTTGCAGGTTTTATTTTTTTGTAATTTTTGACTTTGACTATCTAAGGAGTTTTCATGACTAACGTCGCTATGGTTGCACTGGCTTGTGGTTTGATTATCGGTCTGGGTGCTATTGGTGCTTGTATCGGTATTGGCATCATGGGTGGTAAATTCATCGAAGCATCGGCTCGCCAGCCTGAACTGATGAACGCACTGCAAACCAAGATGTTTCTGCTGGCTGGTCTGATTGACGCAGCTTTCCTGATTGGTGTTGGTATTGCGATGATGTTTGCGTTTGCAAACCCGTTTGCAGGCTAATCTCGAGATTCTCATCGTGCCGGGTCCCCCGGCGTCTGTTAATTTGAGAAGGAAATAATCGTGAATTTAAACGCAACATTGTTTGCGCAGTTTGTTGTCTTCTTCATTCTTGCTGGTTTCACGATGAAATTCGTGTGGCCACCGCTGATTAAAGCGTTGGATGAGCGCGCCCAAAAGATCGCGGAAGGCCTGGCTGCGGCTGATCGTGGTAAGGCTGAAATGGCCGCGGCCGAAAAGCGTGCGCATGCAGAGTTAAGCACAGCGCGCGATGAAGGCGCAAAACGCGTAGCTGACGCTGAAAAGCGTGGTCAAAGCATAGTAGAAGATGCGAAAAAAACTGCAACTGAAGAGGCGGCACGCATTGTTGCTGCTGCTCGCGCAGATGCAGAAGCTCAGGCAGGCAAGGTGCGTGATGCTTTGCGTGCTGAGGTTGCCAACCTTGCAGTCAAAGGCGCAGAGCAGATTCTCAAACGCGAAGTCAACGCTGCGGCACATGCTGATCTGTTGAATCAACTTAAAGCTGAGCTGTAACCATGGCCGAACTCGCTACCGTTGCTCGGCCTTATGCAGAAGCGCTGTTTCGTGTTGCGCAAGCAGGCAACCTGCAAGCCTGGTCCGAGCTAGTCTCGGAAATGGCTCAGGTCGCTGAGCTGCCAGAAGTTAAGATTTTGGCAGACAATCCGCGCATCACAGATATACAGGTAGCAGACACATTTTTGTCAGTGCTGAAATCTGCGCTTAATGCTGAGGCTAAGAACTTCGTCCATGCGTTGGTCGAAAATGGCCGTCTGACTTTATTGCCTGAAATCGCCGTGCATTTTCAACAACTGAAAAACGCACAGCAGGGTAGTGCTGATGCAGAAATCATCAGTGCATTTGCGATGAGTGATGCACAAGTTGCTGATCTCGTCGGCGCATTACAGAAAAAGTTTGGCCGCAAACTTAATCCTACAGTGAGCGTGGACCAATCTTTGATTGGCGGCGTAAAAGTAGTGGTAGGTGATGAGGTGCTGGATAGCTCAGTACGCGCCAAACTACAGCAAATGCAGATTGCCCTGGCCTCGTAAGCTCGGACAGCTAACTAACATTTAGATATTTCGGGGCGGCCCATGCAAATGCAAAAGCCATCCCGTCCAATCAGGAGCTAACATGCAACTCAACCCGTCTGAAATCAGCGAGCTGATCAAGAGCCGGATCCAGGGAATCGGCGCGACCGCCGAGATTCGCAATCAGGGTACCGTTATCTCTGTGACTGACGGCATTTGCCGCATTCACGGATTATCCGACGCCATGCAAGGCGAGATGCTGGAATTTCCAGGCAATACCTTTGGCCTCGCACTCAATCTTGAGCGTGACTCTGTCGGTGCCGTTATTCTCGGTGAATATGAACACATTTCTGAAGGCGATACCGTTAAATGTACGGGTCGTATTCTTGAAGTGCCTATCGGCCCGGAACTGCGTGGCCGTGTAGTCAATGCACTCGGTCAGCCTATTGATGGCAAGGGTCCGATCAATGCAAAACTGACGGCGCCTATCGAAAAAATCGCTCCAGGCGTTATTGCCCGTCAGTCCGTTTCGCAGCCTATGCAAACTGGTCTGAAATCGATTGATTCCATGGTGCCTATCGGCCGTGGTCAGCGCGAACTGATCATCGGTGACCGCCAAACTGGTAAAACAGCTGTTGCGATCGACACGATCATTAACCAAAAAGGTCAGGACGTAACTTGTATCTACGTCGCGATCGGCCAAAAAGCATCATCAGTTAAAAACGTCGTGCGGGCACTCGAGCAACATGGCGCAATGGACTACACAATTGTGGTTGCTGCTACGGCTTCAGAGTCTGCGGCTATGCAATATGTGTCGGCTTACTCAGGCTGCGCAATGGGTGAATATTTCCGTGATCGCGGTCAAGATGCGCTGATCATTTATGATGATTTATCCAAACAAGCTGTCGCATATCGTCAGGTTTCATTGTTGCTGCGTCGCCCTCCAGGCCGTGAAGCGTTTCCTGGTGACGTGTTCTATCTCCACTCACGTTTGCTTGAGCGTGCAGCTCGCGTAAACCCGGATTATGTTGAAGCCTTCACCAAAGGTGAAGTAAAAGGCAAAACCGGATCACTGACTGCATTGCCTATTATTGAAACCCAGGCTGGTGACGTATCTGCAATCGTTCCAACCAACGTTATTTCAATTACAGACGGTCAGATTTTCCTTGAGACGTCTTTGTTTAATGCGGGTATACGTCCAGCGATTAACGCCGGTATTTCAGTTTCTCGCGTTGGTGGTGCAGCGCAGACCAAAGTCATCAAAAATCTGTCTGGCGGTATTCGTACTGACTTGGCGCAGTATCGTGAACTCGCAGCTTTTGCGCAGTTTGCTTCTGATCTTGATGAAGCCACGCGTAAGCAGCTTGATCGTGGTGCACGCGTAACTGAATTATTAAAGCAGGCGCAGTATTCACCGCAATCGATTTCTATCATGGCCGTTACTTTGTTCGCAGTTAACAAAGGCTACCTCGATGATATCGAAGTGAAACAAGTATTGGCCTTCGAAGCCGGTCTCCATAATTTCATGAAGACCAGCCACGCCGCGCTCCTGAAACAGATCGAAGACACCAAGCAGCTCGACAAAGACGGAGAGGCCGCTATGGCCGCTGCGATTGCCGACTTCAAGAAAACCTTCTGATCTTAAAGGTCCTATAAGGAGCATGAAGCATGGCTGCAGGTAAAGAGATACGCGGCAAGATCAAGAGCGTAGAAAACACGAAGAAGATCACGAAGGCGATGGAAATGGTCGCCGCATCCAAAATGCGTAAAGCGCAAGAACGGATGCGTGCGGCTCGTCCCTACAGTGCGAAGATTCGTGATATCGCTGCTCATCTGTCGCAAGCCAATCCGGAATATTCGCATCCTTTCCTGATCAAGCAAGACAAAAGCAAAACGGTGGGCCTGGTTGTCGTTACAACCGACAAAGGTTTGTGCGGTGGTCTTAACACCAACGTGCTACGTCAGGTAACAACGAAAATGCGTGAACTTGAAGCGTCAGGTCAAAAGATAGCTGCTGTCGCAATTGGTAATAAAGGTTTTGGATTTTTAAATCGCGTGGGCGTAAAAGTAGTTGCACATGCAACGCAGCTTGGCGATACACCACATCTTGAAAAACTCATTGGTCCTGTAAAGGTCATGCTTGATGACTATCAGGCAGGCAAGATCGATGCGGTTTATCTGTGCTACACCCGTTTCCTCAACACGATGAAGCAGGAAGCAATGATGGAACAGTTATTACCGTTGACGGCTGAACAAATGGTTCCTTCGCATACGCATTCATGGGATTACATATATGAACCTGATGCGAAGACCGTTATTGACGAATTGTTGTTGCGATATATCGAAGCGCAGATCTATCAGGCTGTTGCAGAAAACATGGCGTCGGAGCAATCTGCGCGCATGGTTGCTATGAAGTCTGCGTCCGATAATGCCGGCAGTGTGATCGGTGAATTGAAACTGATCTACAACAAGACCCGTCAAGCAGCGATTACCAAAGAACTTTCCGAGATCGTGGCCGGTGCGGCTGCGGTTTAATTGAACCCAATCATAATTTCTAACTGAAGGAACGAAAATGGCTGATGGCAAAATCGTTCAGTGTATCGGCGCCGTGGTAGACGTGGAATTTCCACGTAATGCCATGCCTAAGATTTACGATGCTCTGAAAATGGAAGGCTCCGCGCTGACGCTGGAAGTGCAGCAGCAACTTGGCGACGGTATCGTCCGTACCATTGCTCTGGGTACGTCTGATGGTCTGCGTCGCGGAATGATTATTCAAAATACAGGTAAGCCAATTATGGTGCCAGTTGGCAAAGCAACGCTGGGTCGCATTATGGACGTGCTGGGTCAGCCGATTGATGAGCGTGGGCCTGTAAACCAGGACCATACCGCATCAATACATCGTAAAGCACCCGCTTATGATGAGCTTTCACCGTCACAAGAATTACTGGAAACCGGGATCAAGGTTATTGATTTGGTTTGCCCATTTGCCAAAGGCGGTAAAGTCGGTTTGTTCGGCGGCGCTGGCGTAGGCAAAACAGTGAACATGATGGAATTGATTAACAACATCGCAAAAGCACACTCAGGTTTATCCGTGTTTGCCGGTGTTGGTGAGCGTACTCGTGAAGGTAATGACTTCTATCACGAGATGGCAGATTCCGGCGTAGTGAATCTGGAAAACCTGGGCGAATCAAAAGTCGCGATGGTTTACGGTCAGATGAATGAGCCACCAGGTAATCGTCTGCGTGTGGCATTGACAGGTCTGACCATTGCGGAATCATTCCGCGATGAAGGTCGTGACGTACTGTTTTTCGTTGATAACATTTATCGTTACACATTGGCCGGTACTGAAGTATCTGCGCTCTTGGGTCGTATGCCATCAGCAGTGGGTTATCAGCCTACGCTGGCTGAAGAAATGGGTCGCTTGCAAGAGCGTATTACTTCAACCAAGACGGGTTCGATTACTTCCATTCAAGCCGTTTATGTACCTGCGGATGACTTGACCGATCCATCGCCTGCGACCACCTTTGCTCACTTGGATTCGACAGTTGTGTTGTCACGTGATATCGCGGCGCTCGGTATTTATCCTGCAGTTGATCCACTTGATTCGACATCACGTCAGCTAGATCCTAATGTTGTGGGTACAGAGCATTACGAAACTGCTCGTGAAGTTCAGGGCACACTGCAGCGGTACAAAGAATTGCGAGACATTATTGCGATTTTGGGTATGGATGAGTTGGCACCTGAAGACAAACTGGTTGTCGCACGCGCGCGTAAGATGCAACGATTCCTTTCGCAGCCTTTCCACGTTGCTGAAGTCTTTACCGGTTCACCTGGTAAATACGTTTCCCTGAAAGACACCATCAAAGGCTTCAAGATGATCGCTTCAGGTGAACTGGATCATCTGCCTGAGCAAGCGTTTTACATGGTTGGCACTATCGACGAAGCCATCGAAAAAGCTAAAAAACTGCAGTAATCAAGGTCTGACGCTGCCGCACTATGCGGCAGCACATTTAAAGGTTACATAATGGCAAACACCATTCACGTTGACGTGGTTTCAGCAGAAGAGCAAATCTTCTCGGGTGAAGCTGAATTCATCGCGTTGCCGGGTGAAGCGGGTGAACTGGGTATTTATCCTAAGCACACGCCTCTCATTACGCGTATTCGTCCGGGAGCAGTTCGGATCAAAGTTGTTGGTCAGGCAGAAGATGAATTCGTCTTTGTAGCCGGCGGCATACTTGAAGTACAACCCAATGCTGTAACTGTACTGGCAGATACTGCTATACGTGGGCGCGATCTTGATGAAGCCAAAGCAACTCAAGCCAAAAAAATGGCTGAGGAAGCATTGGTAAACAAAGAGTCAAATATTGATTACGCACATGCACAAGCAGAACTCGCCGTCGCAGTGGCTCAACTCGCTGCAATTGCGCGATTTCGTAAAAAGCGATAAGTATAAAAGCATCACGATAAAGGCAGCTTAGGCTGCCTTTATTTATTTTGGAATCAATTAATCATCAACCAAAAGCATAAGTGACTAAACAAAGCCGTCATGAATGTAGATGATTACACCAAGCACATCTTAACAACCAAGCACATCATTGCCGTAGTTGGATTGTCACCAAATCCGCTTCGTGCAAGCTACGATGTCGCGTCTTATTTGTAAGTAGTGGGATATAAGATTATTAATGTAAATCCCAGACACGCAGGGAAATTCATACGCAATGAAATGTACGAAGGCTGAGCATCGCAGGATTAGTCGTGCTGTTCGATAAAAAACAATCTGGAACAAGTGATGGAACATATAAAACGAAATAGTTCCAAATTCCACAGCATAACAAACTGGGAAAATCATGGATCGCTCTTCAAATTTAAATCGAACAAAACTTACTAATAACAAATGTGAAGAACTAGAAACTTCTGAAGAATTAGAGGGTGAAAATTATTATCGAGTTCAGTTAGAAATGGCAGAGCAAATGCATGCAACTGAGCGACCAGAGATGCTTAGTCAGATATTAGATCATGACCTAGCTATGCCACAACATGCTATGCGTGAAATTTTAACCAAGATTAGTTTTGCTACCTTTGACTTGCAAGATAATGAGGTTAACCAAATAAATGAAAAAATAATCAAAAAATTACCAGAGATGGTGGAAGGTCGCACAATAGACAAGGCTGCAAATGATGTGAAAGGCATTGCTGAAATAATGCTCACTGCAACAATTATTCGATCCAGTTTTGTTAGATCACATTTGCAGAGCAAGCTGGCAGAAGCGGCGGGAAAAATTGGGAATCAACTGTACGCAGAATATATGTTTGATGCACTAATCAACACCTATAATCTTATGCAATGCGAAGACATCCATAAACTGATAACAACAGCAGCGCCACTCATAGGATTGATGCCACGAGAAAGACAGCTTCAGTGCTTAATAGATTTATATCGGGCGCTTCCTGATCAGGCAGAAGAACGTCTTGCATGCCTTGAGGCGATGATGAACGAGACAGCAAAAATACCAGAGTCTCATGACAGCATGACTGTACTGAGTATGCTCAATCAAGAAATATATAAATTACGAATTGAGAATAATTAAACCCATGCACGGGCACGTTCAATAGCGCGTGCCCAAGCACCTAAGCGCTGATTTTTTTCTTCCGCAGACATCTGCGGATCAAAGCGACGTTCCATATGCCACTGCGTTGCAATCTCTTCTTGTGATGTCCAAAACTGCACACCTAAACCCGCAAGATAAGCAGCACCTAGTGCCGTAGTTTCAGTGACCTCAGGCCGTACAACAGGCACACCAAGTATGTCAGCCTGAAACTGCATTAACAAATCATTGCGTGAAGCTCCACCATCAACGCGTAATTCTTTCACAGGCAAAGTAGCATCCTTTTGCATCGCCGTTAATACATCCGCCGTTTGAAATGCAATGCCTTCAAGCGCAGCTCGTGCAATATGGCCAGCACGTGTGCCGCGCGTAAGGCCAAGCATCGTGCCGCGCGCATACGCATCCCAATGCGGCGCACCCAAACCAGAAAAGGCCGGCACGAAACTCACGCCGTCACAATCAGGCACACTACGCGCCAACTCTTCAATTTCAGAAGAATTTTTAATGAGACCGAGTCCATCACGCAGCCACTGTATAGTTGCGCCTCCCATGAAAACACCGCCTTCAAGCATATAGTCAGTTTTGTGAGGTGTTTCATGTCCGGTAGTCCAGCCCACAGTAGTGAGTAAACTATTTTGTGAAGTTACAGCAGCGCCCGTGTTCATCAAAATAAAGCAGCCTGTGCCGTAAGTACTTTTCACCATGCCACTGTGATAGCAAGCCTGCCCATAAGTGGCAGCCTGCTGATCTCCGGCGATGCCTGCTATTGGAATGGGCGTGCCAAAAAATTCAGCATGCGTATGCGCAGCAATACCACTACTAGGCACAACCTGCGGCAAGATTGCACGTGGTATGTTTAAGATGGTGAGCAGTTCATCATCCCAATCAAGCGTATGTATATTAAAGAGCATGGTACGTGACGCATTGCTTGTATCAGTAAGATGCACGCCGGCGAGTTTATACATCAGCCAGGAATCTACCGTACCAAATGCAAGCTCACCACGCTCGGCGCGCGCACGGGCATTAGGCACGTTATCCAATAACCAGCGTAATTTTGTACCAGAAAAATAACCATCAATGACCAGCCCTGTTTTTTGCTGAAACAGTTCGCCCTTGCCCTCAGCGCGCAAACTATCACACAAGCCTGCAGTACGACGGTCTTGCCAGACGATGGCGTTGGCCACTGCTTCACCTGTTGCGCGATCCCATAGCACCGTGGTTTCGCGTTGATTGGTAATGCCTATAGCAGCGATATCAGCTGCGGTGAGATGTTGTTCTCGCAGCACCTGCTGCGCAACTGCAAGCTGTGAAGTCCAAAGTTCATTAGCGTTATGCTCGACCCAACCAGTGTTGGGAAAAATTTGGGTAAATTCTTGTTGAGCAGATCCGTGAATACGGCCAGCGTGATTAAACAAAATCGCACGTGAACTCGTCGTACCCTGGTCTAGCGCCAGTATGAATTTATCGGCCATGCATGCCTCGCAATAAATAGTATGCAAAATAAAAAATGCGCGACTAACTGCCGCGCATTGTGTTCTTACAGATTTGGCAAACCGTAGCCTTATGAGCTACGGCCGGCCAGTGCGCAAACTTATTTTACGCGACCTGCTTTCCAGGCTTCGAGTAGTTTTTCATAGGCGATGGTTTCGCCCTTAGGCTTCTCATTATCCAGTTTCTTCCAAGGCGCTGCCTTGTCAGATAGATACTTCGCTGGATCGCCTTCTGGGTTGAGTTTAGGTGCGCAGTTTTTCATGCCTGCACGCTCCAAACGACTCATGACGTCATCCATCTCTTTAGCCAGATTGTCCATTGCGGCTTGTGGCGTTTTTTCAGCGGTAATCGCAGTAGCGACGTTTTTCCACCAGAGCTGAGCAAGCTTAGGATAGTCAGGAACGTTGGTACCGGTCGGTGTCCATGCAACACGAGCCGGGCTGCGATAGAACTCGATCAGACCGCCGTATTTGCTGGCATTCTTCGTGAAGTACTCATGACGGATGTCGGAGTCACGCACAAAGGTCACACCAACAATCGACTTCTTCAAAGAAGTGGTCTTGGCGTTAATGAATTGCGCATACAACCAGGCAGCTGATTTACGCTCATCAGGTGTCGATTTGAAAAAAGTCCATGATCCTACGTCCTGATAACCATTCTGCATACCTTCTTTCCAGTATGGACCGTGTGGGCCAGGCGCCATACGCCACTTTGGTGAACCATCTGCATTGTTAACTGCAGGTGCTTTGCCCATCGAAGCGGTGAACGCGGTGTACCAGAAGATTTGCTGAGCGATCTGCCCTTGACCAGGAACCGGGCCGGCTTCTGAGAAGGTCATGCCGATTGCTTCAGGTGGCGAATATTTCTTCATCCAGTCTATGTACTTGGTCAGTGCATACACTGCTGCTGGTGAGTTGGTAGCGCCACCACGTGAGACCGATGCACCAACTGGTGTGCACTTGTCAGCGGCTACGCGAATGCCCCATTCATCAACTGGCAAGCCGTTAGGAATGCCCTTGTCGGCGGTACCTGCCATCGACAGCCACGCATCAGTGAAACGCCAGCCTAGTGAAGGGTCTTTTTTGCCATAGTCCATATGACCGAACACCTTCTTGCCATCGAGTTCTTTAACATCGTTGGTGAAGAAGTTGGCGATATCTTCATAGGCTGACCAGTTCTGTGGTACGCCCAGATCGTAGCCATATTTGGCCTTGAACTTGTCTTGCAAATCTTTACGTGCAAACCAGTCTGCGCGGAACCAGTACAGGTTGGCGAATTGTTGGTCGGGCAGTTGGTAGATTTTCTTGTCAGGACCGGTTACGAAACTAATACCGATGAAATCCTTCAGATCCAGACCAGGATTGGTGTAAGCCTTACCAGCACCGGCCATGAAGTCTGACAGAGGGATAACAGCACCGTAGCGGAAATGGGTACCGATCAGGTCGGAATCCGAGATCCAGCCGTCATAAATACTTTTGCCAGATTGCATAGATGTCTGCAGCTTCTCGACGACGTCACCTTCTTGGATCAAGTCATGCTTGACCTTGATGCCGGTGATTTCTTCGAAAGCTTTGGCCATCACTTTGGATTCATATACGTGCGTATCAATGGTTTCTGACACCACGCTAATTTCTGTCACGCCTAGCGCTTTGAGCTTGGCAGCGGCATCAATGAACCACTTCATTTCTTCGAGCTGTTTTTTCTGGCTCAGGGTGGATGGTTGGAATTCTTCCTTGACCCACTTCTCGGCAGCTTTCATGTCAGCCCAGGAAGAACCTGATGCCAGCATCGCCGCAATTGCTATTGCGCTTAGTTTCAGTTTCACGTCTTTTTCTCCTCTTCGCCTTCCCGGTCTTGTAAGCATGCTCCGGTGGGAAGAAAGCCGGAAGCACGATGAAGCGAGGGTTAGCCCCAACGCATCAAAATCAACAACAACAAAAAGCCTATTGCCGCACCTATCCATTGCGTCACGTCAGTCAGGCCAGCCCATGCGAGATTGACATAGGCTGCTGATAACAGACCGATGAACAGGCGGTCGCCGCGCGTAGTCGGAATTGGCAATAAACCTTTGCGCTCGATACTGGGCGAGCGCAATTGCCAGAAAGTCATCCCGGCCAGCATGAGCACGATGCTGATAAAAAATATCGCAATCGGCATCGTCCAGGCCATCCATGCAAATGCGTTAGTCATCTTAAACCCTCCCCATTGCAAAGCCCTTGGCGATGTAATGCCGTACAAACCAGATCACCAATGCACCAGGCACGATCGTTAATGTGCCAGCAGCAGCAAGCACCCCCCAATCCATGCCGGCAGCTGAAACGGTACGCGTCATAGTTGCCGCAATTGGTTTGGCATTAACCGATGTGAGTGTACGTGCCAGCAGTAACTCGACCCAACTGAACATGAAGCAGAAAAATGCCGTTACGCCTATGCCAGATTTAATCAGCGGCAGAAAAATTTTGACAAAAAATTTCGGGAATGAATAGCCATCGATATACGCCGTTTCATCTATCTCTTTAGGAATGCCAGACATGAAGCCTTCCAGTATCCATACCGCAAGCGGCACATTAAAAAGCAGATGCGCCAGCGCTACTGCAATATGCGTATCCATCAGGCCAAACGTGGAATAAAGTTGAAAAAATGGTAGCAGAAAAACCGCAGGGGGCGTCATGCGATTCGTCAGTAACCAGAAGAACAAATGCTTGTCACCCAAAAATGAATAACGTGAAAACGCATTGCTGCCGGCAGAGCCAGTGTGACCGACATCACCATATTCAACGCAACATAAATAATGGAATTAATGTAGCCGCTATACCATGATTCACCAGTGAAAATCGTGATGTAGTTATCGAAGGTAAGTTTGGCTGGCCACATCGTCATCACACCAATGATTTCTTCATTGGTCTTGAGTGACATATTGAGCATCCAATAAATCGGCAATAACGAAGCCAGCAGAAAACCCACCAGCATCAAGCGAGAGAAATTTGCGCGCATCATGCTTTGTCTCCGGTGCCGACGCGCTGCATCCAGTTGTACAAGACAAATGAGAACAGCAAAATAATCAGAAAATAAATCAGTGAAAATGCAGCTGCAGGGCCCAGATCAAACTGACCTACTGCTTTTTGCGTCAGATATTGCGAGAGGAATGTTGTTGCATTACCAGGGCCGCCGCCAGTCAAAACAAATGGTTCGGTATAAATCATGAAGCTGTCCATGAAACGCAGCAGCACCGCAATCATTAATACATTGCGCAGCTTAGGTAATTGTATAAATCGAAACACAGCAAAGCGTGAGGCACCATCAATGCGTGCGGCCTGATAGTAGGCATCGGGAATCGCGCGCAAGCCCGCATAGCAAAGCAAAATCACCAACGGCGTCCAGTGCCACACATCCATCACCAGTACTGTCACCCACGCATCAATTGAATTGCCGGTGTAGTTGTAACTAATGCCCATGCTATTAATGGTCTTGCCCATCAGGCCAATATCACCACGTCCAAAAATTTGCCAGATGGTACCGACTACATTCCAGGGAATCAGCAAAGGCAGTGCCACTAACACTAGTGCCAGCGATGCGCGCCAGCCTTGCGCCGGCATCGTTAGTGCTACGCCTATACCTAGTGGGATTTGTATCGCCAGCACAGCCAGTGAAAATACTAACTGGCGAAACAGCGCGCTATGCAGATCACTGTCACGCATTACAGCGCGAAACCATTCCATGCCGACGAACACCGACTGATCCGGTCCAAGAATATCCTGCACTGAATAATTCACTACCGTCATCAGCGGCATCACCGCAGAAAACGCGACGGAAAGTATCACTGGCAAAATCAGCCACCAGGCTTTGTTGTTATAGGTTTTCATATCAAAGCGCCCGTTTGTCGTTGACATAATAAAGCGTACGCGCTGGCGGGAATTGCAGCCAGACCGTATCGCCGCTCACGCCGGGTTGCTGATGCAGTTTGGCTGCGATTTTATAGTCGCCAAGCTGGCAAACTGCCAGCCAATGCGTACCCAGATTGCGCACCGTGTTTAATTGCGCCGGTAATGCGCCATCTGTTTTTTCTTTGCTGCAGCCGACATACTCAGGCCGTATACCCAAACGCACGTTGCTGCTGGCTGGCCCAATTGGTATGCCCGCCGGCACAGGCAATGGCTGATCTACACCGGGAATCCTGGCAAGCTGATGCGCAACTGTACAAGGCAGCAGATTCATACCGGGGTTGCCGATGAAGTAGCCAACAAAAGTATGTTCAGGCTCTTCAAATAATGCTTGCGCACTACCCACTTGAACCACTTCACCTTGCGTCATCACCACCACTTGATCAGCAAAAGTCAGTGCTTCGATTTGATCATGCGTGACATAAATGAGCGAGAGTTTTAGCTCATGATGAATCTCTTTTAGCTTGCGTCGTAACAGCCATTTCAAATGCGGATCAATCACCGTCAGCGGTTCATCAAACAACACGGCGGCGACATCTGGGCGCACCAGACCACGACCTAATGAAATTTTTTGTTTGGCGTCTGCCGTCAGGCCGCTGGCGCGATGATTTAGATCCGGCGTCAGTTCGAGTATCTCGGCGATCTGGTCTACACGTTTTTTTATATCTGCATTTTTCCAGCCGCGATTTTTTAACGGGAAGGCGAGATTTTCACGCACCGTCATCGTGTCGTAAATCACGGGGAACTGAAACACCTGCGCGATGTTGCGTGACTCAGTGGGCAGCTTGGTGACATCTTTGCCGTCGAACAGTACTTTGCCCTGCGAAGGCGGCACCAGTCCCGAAATAATATTCAGTAGCGTAGTTTTGCCACAGCCTGAAGGACCGAGCAGCGCATAGGCGCCGCCATCATCCCAGGTCATGGTCATAGGCAGCAACGCATAGTCCGATGGCTGGGAAGGGTTAGCTTTGTAGGCGTGAGCCAGATTGACTAATTCAATGCGTGCCATCGTCAGGCTCCTGCATGGCCGGGTGCGCAAAGTAACGCACCTTCAGCACTAAATAAAAACAGTTCATCAGGGCGAAAATGCATCGTCACGGCCTGACCGATTGCCAGCGTGTGCACGCCAGGTAGTTGTGCCACCAGACTGATGTTGCCGCGATGAAGATGCGCATAAGTTTCAGAGCCACTGATTTCTGCCAGATCCAGCGTCGCTGCTGCAGTGAAATCAACACGCTCATCACCAGACAAGCGCAAGCTGTGAGCACGCAAACCCAGCATGATTTTTTCATGTCCGGAGGCCTTTGCACGCTGCTCGGAAGAGAGCGTTATTTGCAAGCCTTCGGCCAGATGCGCAATGCCGTCACCAGCTAAGCGTGCTTCGATTAAATTAATTGGCGGGTCGCTGAAGGTGCGCGCAGTTTGTATGGAGTTTGGTGCATTAAATACGGAGAGCGTATCGCCTTGCTGCAGCAGCCGGCCTTCATGCATTACTAATGTGTGACCGCCTAGTTGCAATGCTTCCAGTGGCTCGGTGGTTGCATACACAACCGTCGTTTTACCACCAGAGAAAAGTTCAGTCAGCTCGCTGCGCAATTCTTCGCGCAATTTGTAATCAAGATTAACCAGCGGCTCGTCCAGCAATAAAAGACCCGCATCTTTAATCAGCGCGCGCGCTAATGCGGTTCGTTGTTGCTGGCCGCCAGAGAGTGCAGCAGGTGACCGATCTAGATACGCAGAAATATGCAAACGCTCAGCCATAGAATTTACACGCTGTCGTATCTCATCGTTAGACAACAGCCCTGCAATACGCAGCGGCGATGCAATATTTTCAAATACAGTTAAAGACGGATAGTTGATGAACTGCTGATACACCATAGCCAGATTACGCTCTCGCACCGGTACGCCGGTAACATCGACACCATCAGCGATGACCTTGCCCTCACTGGGCTTGTCCAAGCCAGCCATAAGGCGCATTAACGTAGTTTTGCCCGCCAGCGTCGTACCCAAAATCACGTTGATCACGCCGGGAACCAGCGCGACCGTCATAGGGTACAGATGGGTTTCAGCGCCCAGCTTTTTACTGACGCTTGTTAATTCAAGGCGCACTATGTCTCCTAAAGTTTGAGGCAGCCGGTTTTATTTTTAACGGCGGTCTGCCTATCTTTTTTTATTGCTGTAGTGCGATCCACTGATCGATCTTCTGTGCGGTATCGGCTGGGACATGTAAACCCAGCTTGGAACGTCGCCACAGTATATCGGCCCCCGAGGATGCCCACTCCGTTTTCATGAGGTATTGCAATTCTGCTTCATATAATCCGCTGGCCAGTTCTTGCCCCATGTCGGCTAGCGTGAGTCTGTCTTCAAGCAAACGATTGATGCGTGAACCATAAGCGCGAACATAGCGCGCAATTAGTTTCGCAGGCAGCCAGGCGTAGCGCGCCTGTAGCTGCGTGACATAAGCTTCATATTCTGTAACGGCTCGGTTTTGCGGCGTCTTGCCGTATAAATCACCACCTGGCAGGCAAGCTTCTGCGGTCCAGCTGGCTTGATGGTTACCTAGTCGCGGCGCGATCATGTCGACCGCTTCTTCTGCAAGTTTGCGGAACGTCGTGATCTTGCCACCAAAAACCGACAGCAGGGGCGCTGATTCATTATCGAGGTCAAGCTTGTAGTCGCGCGTAATTTCAGAGGCATTGGCTGAATCATCTTCAAGCAAAGGCCGCACACCGGAATAAGACCACACCACATCGCTGGGATGAATCGGCTTTTGAAAATAGCGCTGGGTCAGCTCGCATAAATATGCAATTTCAGATTGATCGATTTCCACCTTATTAGTATCGCCGTGATACTCCAGGTCAGTCGTGCCTATCAGGGTGAAATCTTCCTCATAGTCGATCGCGAAAACAATGCGACCATCCGGGTTTTGGAAAATATACGCAAACGGGTGATCAAATAATTTTTTCACCACGATATGACTGCCCTTGATCAGCCGCAGCGCTTTGGAACTCGGGCGGCTGGCCGCATCATGTAGAAACTGCGCAGCCCATGGTCCGGCCGCATTAACCAGACAACGCGCCTCTATCTTGGTAACGGTGCCGTTAGCGTTGCGCAGCGTTGCGTGCCATTTGTCGCCTTCGCGTCGGGCCTGCTCACAGCGTGTATGCGTGAAAATCTTTGCGCCTTTTTCGGCCGCATCCAGAACATTCAACACCACCAGTCTGGCGTCATCTACCCAGCCATCTGAGTACACAAAACCCTTGGAAAATTCGGGCTTCAACGCTTTGCCGGCAACATGCGTGCGTAAATTTATGCTGCCAGAGGGCGGCAGTAACTCACGCTTGGCCAGATAGTCATAGACCAGCAGGCCAGCACGTATCATCCATGCCGGGCGCTGACCTTTGTCATGTGGCATCACAAAACGCATAGGCCACATAATGTGTGGCGCGCTACGCAGTAATACTTCGCGTTCAATTAAAGCTTTGCGTACCAGTCCGAATTCGTAATTCTCAAGATAGCGTAGCCCGCCGTGTATCAGTTTGGTTGAAGCAGAAGAGGTATGGGCAGCAAGATCATCTTTTTCACACAGCACGACAGACAAGCCACGGCCGGCTGCATCCCGTGCGATACCCGCACCGTTAATACCGCCGCCTATGATGAGTACATCACAGGCCTGAAATTGTTGAGCTTGCTCCATAGTAGCGATAAAAATCTATGCCCAAAAGAAAGTAATGCGCAATGTGAGCGATTACTCTCCGCTCCAGCCTTAATTTTGTTGAGGTTGGCGCGGAGATTTTCTCAAGACAGCGGATAACTGTTCTTTCAGAAATTGCTAAATCAGTGCACTCTGCTGATAATATGCAACAAAGATAGTCGGTAAACAAACAAAAATCAACATAATACCTATCAAATGCGTTCGCTTTTTTTCATTATTTGCTTTTTCATAATCTGCCTGGAGATGCCATGACGCTCAATCCCCGTCAGCGCCGCCTGCTTGAAGCGGTCCGGCGGCATGTCACCGTCTCGGTGGAAGATCTCGCGCAGCAACTGGATGTCACACCACAAACCGTGCGCCGCGACGTCAAGCTAATGGAAGAGGCCAAACTGCTGGCGCGTTATCACGGCGGCGTGGGTCTGCCATCTTCTGTGGAAAATATCGATTACAGCCAGCGCCAGGTATTGAATATTGATGCCAAGCGCCGCATTGCTGCAGCAGTCGCAGAGCGGGTCAGACCTGGCAGCTCATTGCTCATCAACATAGGTACTACCACCGAGGAAGTCGCGCGGGCGCTGGTGCACCATGAAGGCTTGCATGTGGTGACCAATAACCTGAATGTGGCAGTGATTTTGGCGGACAAACCGGGCTGCGAAGTGATTTTGGCCGGCGGCATAGTGCGCGGACGCGATCGCGGCATTGTTGGTGAAGTCACGGTAGATTTCATCCGTCAATTCAAGGTGGATGTGGGCATCATCGGCGTGTCTAGTATTGAGCCAGACGGCACCTTGCGCGATTTCGATGCACGTGAAGTCAGGGTGGCGCAGGCGATTATTGAACAGTCGCGTGAAGTCTGGCTGGTTGCCGATCACGATAAATTTGGCCGCCAGGCTATGGTGCGGCTGGCGCATTTATCCCAGATTGATGTCCTTTTTTGCGACGCGCCGCCGCCACTGGCAATGGGCACTATCCTCAAAGAAGCCCACGTAGAAGTCGTCGTGGCGCCATAAAAATGCAGTACTTGAATAAACCATGCCAATAAGCCGCAAAGTTCCTGGCCATTGTCGGTGCAGTTTCGGCGATAATATTCCTCTCAATTAAGACCGCACTAAGGATACGAATGTCTATGCAATTCGCCCCTCTGAAAAATGATACTTTTTTACGCGCTCTGCAGCGCCAGCCCACAGACTACACGCCGCTGTGGCTGATGCGCCAGGCCGGCCGTTATCTGCCTGAGTATCGTGAAACCCGAAAAAAAGCAGGCTCATTTATGGGTCTGGCGACCAATCCGGACTATGCCACCGAAGTGACCCTGCAGCCTTTGGAGCGTTACAAGCTTGATGCGGCCATTCTTTTTTCAGACATTCTGACCGTACCCGACGCAATGGGGCTGGGTCTGTCATTCGCTGAAGGTGAGGGCCCGCGTTTTGCGCATCCGTTGCGGGATGAAAAGGCAGTGTTGGCCTTGCGTGCGCCTGACCTCTCTAACTTGCAATATGTATTTGATGCCGTAACCCAGATTCGTCACACTCTGGATGGACGGGTGCCACTGATCGGCTTTTCAGGTAGCCCTTGGACACTGGCTTGTTATATGGTTGAAGGCG
>CAIVDH010000411.1 GCA_903904635.1 uncultured Burkholderiales bacterium
AGCCAGGGTCGTAGGTGAACTTTCCGGTACTGCCGTAAAGTTTTCTAATGTCAATCACATCCGGACCAACCGAACCTTTATAGATAGGAAAGTCTATAGAGGGCGTACCATCGGAAAAGGTTAGGGTCGCTTTTGCATCGGATTGGTTCATGGCTCTACCTTCAAAAAATTAGTGAAACAAATTTTCAAGCAAATAAATTAGTGTGAACCTGCTATGCTGGATTTAAGCTAGTCGCAAACGTGCCAGCAATACATGCACATGCGGCAGATCGAGTTCTTCTTTCGGCTCATTTTGACCCAGCAGCAAGCCCATCAAATCATTGTCAGTCAACTCCATCAGTCTGGTGTAAGCGTCCACATCATCATTAGACAATGCTGCTTCATTCGCATCCAGAAAACGCGTCAGAATCAAATCATTTTCCAGCAGTCCTCTTCGGCTGCGCCAGCGCAGCCGGGCTCGTTTAGCCGGATCATCTTGATGAAGTGCGCTCATTTTTATATCGCGCGACGCACCAGCAACTCTTTGATCTTGCCGATAGCCTTGTTAGGATTAAGCCCCTTAGGGCAGACATCCACACAGTTCATGATCGAATGGCAGCGGAACAAACGATACGGATCTTCCAGATTATCCAGACGCTCACCCGTTGCTTCATCACGGCTATCAGCAATAAAGCGATACGCCTGCAGCAGACCAGCAGGACCGACAAATTTGTCCGGGTTCCACCAGAATGACGGGCATGAAGTTGAGCAGCATGCGCACAAGATGCATTCATACAGGCCATCAAGTTCTTCGCGTTCGGCCGGCATTTGCAAGCGTTCTTTTTCAGGCGGTATCGTGGTGTTGATCAGGAACGGCTTGATCGAATGATACTGCTTGAAGAAGTTTGTCATGTCGACGATTAAGTCGCGTATGACAGGCAAGCCCGGCAATGGACGCAGCACGATAGGCTGTGTCAGCTCATTGAGATTGGTGGTGCAAGCCAGACCATTTTTGCCGTTGATGTTCATCGCGTCCGAGCCGCATACACCTTCACGGCAAGAACGACGCAGCGTTAGTGAATCATCCACATCGGCCTTGATGCGTTGCAAGGCATCGAGCAACATTTTGTCGGTGTCTTGCAGCTCAACGGTTAAGTCTTGCATGTAAGGCTTGGCATCCTTGTCCGGATCGTAGCGATAGATTTGAAATTTGACTGTACGTGGCATGATGGTTTCGCTCTTAGAAAGTACGTGCTTTGGGCTTGAAGGTTTCTACCGTCAGGGGCTTGGTGACAACAGGCTTGTAATCGAGGCGATTGCCCTCTGAGTACCACAGCGAATGTTTCATCCAGTTTTCGTCATCGCGCTTTTCAAAATCACGATGCGCATGTGCGCCGCGCGATTCTTTGCGTGCCGCAGCCGATACGATGGTGGCCTTGGCTGCTTCGATCAGATTATCGAGTTCCAGTGCTTCGACACGCGCGGTGTTAAAGACTTTGGATTTGTCTTTGAATGCAACCTGCTTTCTGCGCTCATCAAGCTCAGTTATAACTTTGACGCCTTGCTGCAGCATTTCGTCGGTACGGAATACGCTGCAATATTTCTGCATCGAGGCACGTATCGCATTAGCCACATCTTGCACGCGCTCGGAACCGGTAGAGTGCTCCAGTTTGTCCATGCGCGCGAGTGCACGATCTGCGCCATCAGCTGGCAGTGGCTTGTGGCTCTGTGCTTTCAGGTTGCTGGCAACAACATGATTACCTGCTGCACGACCAAACACCAACAAGTCGAGCAGTGAGTTAGTACCTAAACGATTGGCACCATGCACAGAAACGCATGCGCATTCACCTATCGCGTACAGGCCATTGACGATCTCCTGACCACCATTTTTTGGTGCGACAACCTGACCGTGTATGTTGGTCGGTATACCACCCATCTGATAGTGAATCGTCGGCACAACAGGAATCGCTTCCTTGGTTGCGTCAACGTTGGCGAATTTATGGCCGATTTCCAAAATTGATGGCAGACGTTTCTTGATGGTGTCAGCACCGATGTGGCGCAAATCAAGCATGACGTGATCTTTGTTAGGACCGCAACCGCGACCCTCTTTGATTTCCTGATCCATAGAGCGCGACACAAAATCGCGCGGCGCCAGATCTTTCAGTGTGGGGGCATAGCGCTCCATGAAACGCTCTCCCAAACTATTAATCAGTATGCCGCCCTCACCGCGTACACCCTCGGTAATCAGTACGCCGGCACCAGCCACGCCGGTAGGATGAAACTGCCAGAATTCCATGTCTTCCAGCGGCAGACCAGCACGAGCGGCCATGCCCATACCGTCGCCGGTGTTGATGAATGCGTTAGTTGATGCAGCCCAGATACGGCCCGCGCCGCCAGTAGCAAAAATTGTCGTTTTTGCTTCGAACGTCATCATTTCGCCGGTTTCCATTTCCAGCGCAACCACACCAATCACATCACCATCAGCGTCGCGCACCAGATCGATGGCCATCCACTCAACAAAGAAATGCGTCTTAGCGCGCACATTGCGTTGATACAGCGTATGCAGCAGCGCATGTCCGGTACGGTCAGCGGCAGCACACGCACGCTGTACTGGCTTTTCACCGAAGTTTGCCGTGTGCCCACCAAACGGACGCTGATAAATCGTACCGTCAGGGTTACGGTCAAACGGCATACCGAAATGCTCTAATTCATACACAACCTTGGGCGCTTCGCGACACATGAATTCAATCGCGTCCTGGTCACCCAGATAATCGCTACCCTTGACGGTATCAAACATGTGCCAGTACCAATTGTCTTCCGACATATTGCCCCGCGACGCACCGATGCCGCCTTGCGCTGCCACCGTATGTGAA
>CAIVDH010000412.1 GCA_903904635.1 uncultured Burkholderiales bacterium
AGTAAAATTCCTGGTAGCCGACAATTTGAAGTACCTGAAGTCGAAGAGCTACTGACCAATCGCACCATCGGTCCGTTGCAAGGATTCCGCTCGAAAATGGGTCGCCCATTTGCTGCCATATTAAAAATATCGCGCGATGAAGAAATCAAAAACTTTAAATTGGAATTTGATTTCGGGCAGGGCGCTGAAGATGATGAAAATGCAGAAGGCGTAGATTTCACTGGTCAGACACCATTAGGCCCTTGCCCGAAATGTGGCAGCGGCGTCTTTGAAATGGGCCTGGCTTATGTGTGTGAGAAAACCGTCGCCAAACCCAAGGCCTGTGATTTCCGCAGCGGCCGCATCATACTGCAACAGGAAATTTTGCCTGAACAAATGGTCAAGTTGCTAAATGAAGGCAAAACAGATTTATTACCCGGTTTCGTATCACAACGCACACGCCGCCCGTTCAAAGCTTTTCTAGCCAGAGGTAAAGACGGCAAGACTACGTTTGAATTTGAAGAGCGCAAAGCAAAACCTGACGGCGCCAAAGGTAAAGCAGCAAAAGCAAGTGCTGCTGACACGGAGGACAATAAGGACGCTGTTGTAAAAACTGCAGTGAAAAAAACTGCGGCGAAAAAAGCAGTAAAAAAAGCGGTGAAGAAAACGGTAAAGCAAGCAGCAAAAACAACTAGCGCAAAACCTGCATTAAAAAAAGCGGTGGCAAAAAAAGTAGCCGCGAAAAAATCGGCGTAAGTAAGTCTGAGCCCAACCTAGGTTATATTCAAATTTGACCTCAGGTGGGCAATTAATTTGCCAGCATGACCATGCGTTACACTGGCTGGCAATTTAACTTTTATGACTGCCGGCGATGTTCAAAGTTACACGCTCACCAACCCTCAAAACAGTTCTACTCGCCAGCGGCCTGATCGTTTCGCTAGCCATGGGCGTGCGACATGGCTTCGGATTTTGGTTACAGCCTATCTCGCAATATCACGAGTGGACGCGTGAAACGTATTCGCTGGCGATGGCCATGCAAAATTTAATGTGGGGTGTGTTCGGCCCACTGGCGGGCATGGCAGCAGACCGGCTAGGCGTAGCAAGAGTAGTGTTGGCGGGTGCGCTGTTTTATATGGCGGGTTTGCTATGGATGGCTACGATTGATCAACCAGGTCTGTTCATAATAGGGTCCGGCATATTGATCGGTGCCGGAATGTCATGTACTGCATTCGGTGCCTTGTCTGGAATTGTAGGACGCACCGCATCCGTGGCGCAGCGCTCATGGGCATTTGGCATACTTGGTGCAGCCGGCTCTTTCGGTCAGTTTGCGATGATACCGATAGAGCAGCAGTTAATTAATTTGGCTGGCTGGCAAAATGCACTGATGTTGCTGGCATTGGCCATCGTGCTGGTGATGATGCCCTTGGTATTTTTTCTGCGTGAACCCGCGGCGCAAAGCGTCTTGGATCAACATCCGCAAAGCATACGCGAAGCAACACGTGAGGCGTTTGCACACCGACCATTTCAGTTACTCGTTTGCGGCTATTTTGTCTGCGGCTTTCAGGTGGTTTTCATAGGTGTGCATTTGCCGGCGTATCTGAAAGACCAGGGACTTGCCGACCCGGGCATAGCGGTAATGGCACTTGCATTAATAGGCCTGTTTAATATTTTTGGTTCTTTTTATGCAGGCAAATTAGGCGGCTACCTGCCCAAACGTTATCTGCTTTCCGGTATTTATTTTGCCCGTGCAGTCATCATCACTGTGTTCATGCTCGCGCCTTTATCTGCATGGTCGGTTTATATTTTTGCTGCCGCCATGGGACTGTTATGGCTCTCGACTGTGCCACTGACAAATGGCCTGATCGCGAGTATTTTTGGCGTGCGCTATTTGTCCATGCTGGCGGGCTTCGTATTTTTCTCGCATCAGCTGGGTAGTTTTCTGGGTGTATGGCTAGGTGGTTATCTCTACACCTTGCAAGGCAATTACAACACCGTGTGGATGATTACGATCGTTTTGGGCGTCTTTGCCGGACTAGTTAATCTACCTATCAATGAGTCACCTATTACGCGCTCAGCACGGGCCGCTGCATGATGCGTACACCGCTACGAAATATTTTGTTGGCGCTAATTGGTGCAGCATGTCTTGCCGTGGCTTTTTATGGTTATTTGCAACCTTCTTTTATTCTTGATTTGGCTAATCGGCTAATACTGTGCCTGTAATAATGAACGCTCCTATTTCTCTGCCCGCAGAGCCTCGCGCTGCCGTACATTTACTCGAAGCTTCTCGCATACGCGAAGTGGCCAATGCGGGCATGGGACGCAGCGATGTACTGCCATTCTGGTTCGGCGAGCCCGATGAAGTGACACCTGATTTTATTCGCGAGGCAGCCAAGTCAGCGCTGGATGCAGGCGACACGTTTTATGCACATAACCTTGGCCTGCCTTTGCTGCGAGAAACCCTGGCCGAGTATTCAGCAAGGCTGCATGGCGCTGCAGACGTCAATCAGATTGCCGTTACATCCTCTGGCGTATCAGCCTTAATGCTGGTGGCGCAATTGCTGCTCAACCCCGGTGACCGGGTCGTCGCTGTCACGCCTCTATGGCCGAATCTGATTGAGATTCCCAAGATACTCGGCGCAGAAGTGGTGTCGGTATCGCTGCAGCTGATTACTTCGCGCGCAGCGCCGGTTTGGGAGCTTGATTTGGATCAGCTATTGGATGCACTCAAGCCTGGCACTAAAGCATTGCTACTAAATTCACCTAACAATCCGACTGGCTGGACCATCACGCGCGCGCAGCAGGAAGTCTTACTTGCGCATTGCCGCAAGCATGGCATCTGGTTACTGGCTGACGATGTGTATGAACGGCTAGTGTATGACGACATCGGTGGAGCACATCGGTGCGCGCCTTCATTTCTTGATTTTGCTGATGCTCGTGAACGTGTGGTGTCGACCAATAGTTTTTCCAAATCCTGGCTCATGACAGGCTGGCGCTTAGGCTGGATGCAGATACCTGTGACGCTTAATCAAGGACTAGGTAAGCTAATTGAATACAACACATCATGCGCGCCCGTGTTTGTACAGCGCGCCGGCGTAGTAGCGGTTGCACGCGGCGAAGAAATCATTCGCCATACGAATGCCCGCTATTTAGCTGCACGTGATTATTTATATGGCAGGTTGTCGAGCGAACCGTTTCGTGCTGCAGGCATTATTGCGCCGCGCCCTGTTGGTGCAATGTATATCTTCTTCAAAATTGAAGGTGAGACCGATACGCTGGCATTGTGCAAGCAGTTGGTTGCAGAAGCAGGCCTGGGGCTTGCGCCTGGCAGTGCATTTGGGCCTGAAGGTGAAGGCGCAATACGCTGGTGCTTTGCTAGCTCTATAGAAAAATTAGAAATGGGGTTGGACAGGCTTGCGCATTTTTTAATGCATCGTCGAAAATAGTTTTATCCGGCCTCTGCCAATTCTAAAAGTATTTGCGTTAATGCAGCAGGCGAAGTGAGCATCGCATCATGGCCGGCTGCAAGCTCGCGATATGCCCAATCTGGCTGAACTTTTACCCAGGCACGCAAATTTTCCAGCGGTGCATACCAGGGATCTGTGACGGCTATGTATGTTTTTTTCAGCCCATTACCGATTGGATGCTGCAAGTGCAGCGCGTCTGTGTAGGCCTTGAGTGGATGAGGCGTCAGCTGACGCTTTAACCAGGCAATTTGCTGCGGATCGGTCACACCAAATTTTTCTGGAGCAGGAATGGCGATGCGTAATCCTTCAGGGTCTATTGTGCGACTGCGCTCTAGTTGCACGTCGGGTGGAAAAATTGAAAGTACAGACTTTCCGTTTTGTACGATGAGCGCATCCAGATAAATCAGCTGCTGCAAAGTATCGGGAATACGATCTGCTACGCCAGAAATCACAGGTCCGGCAAAACTATGTCCAACCAGTACAACTTCCAATAATTCTTCGCTGTTAATTACAGCGCAGATATCTTCGATACAGGTAGAAAGGCCCACGCTTGCATCAAGTAGATGCGCGCGCTCACCCAACCCTGTTAATGTCGGTGTGAAGACCTGATGACCTTGTGCGCGCAATTGTGTGGCTACGTTACGCCAGCACCACCCGCCATGCCACGCGCCGTGTACCAGTACAAAATTCATTTTTTATCTCTATCCTGTTTTTTCTTAAGCTTATTTTTTGTAACATGCCATCGCCGGTTAAAATAAGCCCATGGATTTAACTCTCGCAGAACTCGAACAAGCAATTAACTATTGGCGCGCGCTACGCCCGTCGACTGGCGAAGAGCGCGCGCTCTCTGCAGAAGTTAATTCACTAGCCAATATTTATGCGTTAATGATTTTTCAACAAATCAAGTCTTTACCATCCAGCTCTCTTGATACCGGCGTGTTGACGCTGATTGATGGCTGGCGCAATCGCCCTGCTTAATTTATTAACGCGATCTTGTTCATGCAGCCAAATGGCGCACCTGCCTACCTGGCGCGACCGCTTTGACGGTTCTTATTTTTGGTGTTGTACTGGCAATCTGTCCGGCGTAATCTTGCGCAATCTGATTGCTGACTACTTCCGGCACGCATCCTTGTAAGCATAGCCATTGTGTTACTAGCTGGGCAAGACGATCTAATGCAATCTTGTGCGTAGCATCGGTTTTTGCATACAACCAATCTGACAAGGCAATAAAGCGATCAAATGGATGGTCATCCAATATCATTTTGATGGTGGAAGCAAAGCGCCCTGAATTTGCAATCAAATCCCAATAGCGCGCAAAGCG
>CAIVDH010000413.1 GCA_903904635.1 uncultured Burkholderiales bacterium
GCACCAGTCGTCCATAGGGCATCTGCGCAATAGCAGACAAGGCATTGTAAGCACAATTGACGATTAGCTTAGCCCACAATGCGCCCATTACGTTATCTGATACCTGCACCGGAATACCGGATGCCTGCATGATTGCAGCGATGCGTGCGCTATCAGCAGCATCACCAATGACTAGCTCGCCTCGCCCGTTATGTTTGACATGCCCGGGGCCGGCCATTTCGGTGGCTACATACACAACAGCAGGTATAACTTGCTGAGGCAAACTGGCTGACAGCAAGGCCGCATTCTCTACGCCATTTTGTAAACTCAGCAGCACCGCTTTTGGCGAAAGATAAGGCGCAATTTCAGCTGCTGTTGCTACCGTATCGGTCGACTTTACACAAAACAGCACCACATCTGCGCTGCTGACTGCGGCCGCATCAATACTGGCTTCGAGCTGCACCCGCTCTTTGAAGCTTTGCGTGTCCAGCATGAGCCCATCAGCCTTAATCGCATCCACATGCAATGGCCGCCCTATCAGCGTCACTGCATGACCGGCGCGCGCCAGCATGCCACCAAAATAGCAGCCAACCGCGCCAGCGCCTACTACCGCAAAATGCCGCTTATTTTTACTGTCTATCGTATTTTCAACAGCCATACAGCTACCCCCTTACCGATTTCACTATCGTACGTTCTAAAACTGCTCACAGCTATTCATGCAGTATGATTACCACAAAGGGTGAACGATATCAGATCAAATCACCCAACCCTGCGCGAGGAGACACAGCATGAAGAATTTTATTGTGCAAATGATTTTAAGAATTACGATTGCTGGCATCAGCTTGCTGGGCACTGCCCACGCCATCGCCGAACCTCTTTCAGGCACGCATAATATCGTGCTCTCCAACGCCAGTGGCGAGCATCATACGATAGGGAAAATTATTTTTTCAGACGGTGGCAATGGCAAGACTGCATTTCAAATCGAAATGGCCAGCAACATGGAAGAATTTTTTCTTGCTATGCGCCCGTTTCTTTGTCTGACCGGAGAGAAGCAGAGGCTATGCTGGTTTCCTGTAAAAAATGAAAAGGCTCTGATCAGCCCCGATGATTTACTGCCATTGGAATATGCATTAATGTTCATGCGCACCAAGGCCAAGGATTTGCATGTTAATCCGTTCAACGGACTGTATTACAAACTGAGCTGGACACAACAAGGCATTACCGGAAAATTATTTGAAGTCGATATGGCACCCTTCATAGCGCCAGATACCGTGCCACTAGAGCGTCGTCAGCGACCACTGGAGAAAAAAGATTTTTATGAAGCAGATTTAGGCTCTAACTGGCTGCCTATGCTGCGGATTGAATAACATTAACTAATTCATCAAAGACGCCGGTTTACGGCGTCTTTAAATTTACTTACCAGCCATATCTTTTTTATACCGCTCTTCAAGTCGCGCCTGACGCAATAAATCAGCCGCATCCGTATTGACCGATGTTTGCGCTAACCTCTGCTGCCTGCGCCGCCAGCCGCGCATCATAAACACCATCACAACGAGCAGTAGTAAAAATGGCCCTGACCACAATGCCGCATTGGATGCAGAAAATGCCGGCTTATATAAAATAAATTCGCCATAGCGCTCAACCATGTAAGTGCGTATGTCTGCATCGCTTTTGCCAGCCTGAATCTGCTCCAAGGCCTGCTCTTTCAAATCAATCGCCAGACCGGCATTTGATTCTGCAATGCTCTGATTCTGACAAACCAGACAGCGCAGTTCGCTGGCCAGGCTTTGCAGTCGCTCTATTTGTTCAGGCGTAGGGTTCGCAGTTGTAGTGGTCATTTTTTCGCTCCTGCTGCCAGCAGCAGTGGCTCCACCTGCTGCGCAAAAAATGTCGCATCAAGCGGGCCTGCATGACGTTCTCTGACTATGCCTTCTGCATCAATCACAAATGTCTCAGGCACACCGTAGACGCCATATTCAATACCTGTGCGGCCAGATGTATCAAGCGGCACATGATCATAGGGATTGCCATGTTGATTTAGCCAACCTGCAGTGTCTTCTGTTTTATCTTTGTAAGCCAATCCCACCAAAGGCAAACGCTTTTGCGCAGAAAGCTGAACCAGATTCGGATGTTCAATCACACAGGCACTGCACCATGAAGCAAACACATTCAAAAGCCAAACCTGCCCCTTTAATGATTCACTGTCAAAAGTCTTACCATCCAGCGTTTGCAAACTAATATGCGGCGCTGGCTTGCCCACACGAACAGATTCCAGTTTGCGCGGATCAGATTGCAAGCCGCGCGCCAGTAATGCAGCCAAAGCCACTAACACCAGCACCGGCAAGATCAAAAACAATTTGCGTTTCATGAGCCGGCCTTCAATCTGTAACGCCGATCAAATATCGCCAAAGCACCGCCTACCGCCATCATCACACAACCCCACCAGATCCAGTTAATGAAAGGCTTGGAATAAATACGCGCTGTCCAGGCAGGTTCACCCTCGCCATCTTTCGGTAACGGCTCGCCCATGGATAAATAAATATCACCAAAAAAGCCGTAATCAATCGCTGCCTCGCTCATGGTCTGACCACCAGCAACATAGCGACGTTTTTCTGGCAGCAGCTCTTTGATGTTTGCGCCATCTCTCAAAATAAACGTACCTTGCCATGCACTGTAATTTTCACGCGTTTGCATACGCACACCATCAAAGCGTAAGCTCAAGCCAGCAAACGTCTCGGTCTGACCTGGGCGCATGACCAGATCTTTTTCTATTTCATATGTTTTTACTAGCGTAACGCCGGCGATGAATACCGCCACACCAAGATGGGCGATCACCATAGACCAATAAGATACGCCCAGTGCACGCATGCGCGCTGACGAAAAGCCATGACCAGTAAAGCGCTGCACCACATGCTTTAAAGTGGCAATCGCCAGCAAGGCAGCAGAGATAATCCCCAGCGCCATCATGATGCCGCCTTTGCCGCGCAAGAAAATAAATCCGCCTGCAATTGCTAACGCTATAAGTAATGGCAACAGCAAGGGACGCAGCAATGTGGAAGGCGCGGTTGTCTTCCATACGCTCCAGGGTGAACCGGCCATGAACCATGCAGCAGGCAGCAGCAATGGTGCCATCACTGCTTCAAAATACGGCGGACCAACTGACA
>CAIVDH010000414.1 GCA_903904635.1 uncultured Burkholderiales bacterium
CTATCTGGTGATTTAGGCAGATTAAAAATCGCACTAAATTTTTGTGCAGCTTCGAGCAGATTTTTATTAATATTTTCTGGTTGTGGATGGTGCTGCCAGCTCAGTGAGCATTCAGCAAGTAAGTTTCTTGCAGATTGAAGCTGCTCGCTCGTAGGAAAATTACGTGCTGTTGTTTCATCTGTAGTCATCTGGCGAGCTATGATGAGTTCGTCCAGACATGCATATAGCATTACTGTATCCAAAAGCGTGACCGTTTGTTTTTGCGACGGTATTTGTTGCTTGTCAGATGAATAGCTAATGCTATTTGGTGCAGTATTTCTGAGAACAGAATCTGTGAGGGTGAAATGAAACTTGGCTTGCCTGAGTGCCTGAGCTAGTTTTGTAAGTGCGGATGCATCCAGATTATCCAGATGAGATTTTAGTAAGGTGTCAAAGTCAGCTTGCTTATTCTCCGCAGAAGAAAATTTAGGCCGTATAGATTGCAGTAAATTTTGCATGGCCAAACTGATCTGATGCAGTGTGACTGCCGTATCAGGTGTGTCATCGAGTTGATTCAATAAAGATTTAAATGTCAGAGCAGTTTGCTGATTGGCAGCGAAATAATAATTTGCACGTGGACTATATAACGAGGGAAGAGGGTGTGGCCGGGATGGGCGATTTGCTAAGCGCGGCACCATATTGGAGGGTGAGGCTGTTTTCGCTTTTGCAGAGGCATGGATAAAACTTCGTCCTGATAGTGTCGGGATAATAGGCAACATTGGTGAACTCCTGTAAAAAAAGACTGAACCGTATGAAACGGGTTTTGACTTTTGTCACAGGTGGTAATTTAAAGTTCGATATTCAAACAGTTATATCGTTGAATCAAACCGGCTTTACCAGAAAGGCAAAGCCGGATTATCAACTCAGACTGGTGATTAACTGCGAGCCAGTTGTTCTATCCATGTCATCAAACCATGCATCCGTATCCATAGCTCAGTTGGCGAGTCTGGCTCAGGCAACCCACGGTTATAGTGCTGAAACAGGGCAAGTGCATCAGGCTCCAGGCTTTGCGCTATGGCTTGCCAGACTGTCGTTCTGCAGCCTGTGGCCGGCATGCCGGGTTCTGTGCCTGTAAACCTATATGGAATATTATTTTCCTGCCACTCTTGCACGATATCTCTGGCCGCCGCCTGCAGCCGCAGCGTATTTGCAGGCACAGTCAAATGCCAGGCTAAATTTTCTGGATGAATTTGTTCATTCTCTTTGGCGGTCAGAAATTTCGGTGTCCATTCGCGTATTGGTGTTTTATCTGGCGCCAGATTAAATCCAGTATGCATATACCGGCTGCCTATTTCATGTGGCCTCGCCAGTTTATTTGGCACCAGCGATAGCGAGGGTGTAATCCATGCATGACCAAGCGCAGCGCCTGCCCCGGGTTTTATTTGTATCTGGCCAAATTGTGCGGAGCGTTTCATCACGGCGCGCGCCTGACTATGCAGCATGCCGTTTGCTATTTTGGGATGACAGTGTTCGGTGATTTGTTCTATAGCATTGAGTACCTTGAGCCTATCGGCATGCGTGAGTGCATTGGGCGGCACTGTTGTGCCTGTTAATTTCAAGGTAAGTAGTAGTTCCAGCATATCGCGCAATACGCGTGTGTAGAGCTGATCATTTTTTTCTAATGGTAGCTGCAAGAGTATTTGTAAATCTATTAGTAAGTGACCAGTTTTCCATTCAACCGTACTCGAAGCTACATTGAGTTCATCGGTGAGAGTGCTGATAGGCATGGGCTGCATATCCAGCGCCAACGCCAGCCGGCACGCCGTATCCTGTATCACTTCCAGTGATTTATGTGACTGCATCCAGAAGGCGGCAGCATCAGAGAGCACATTGCGTGCATCTTGCACTTGGTCTGGTGTTAGCGATATCGAAGAAGTATCCGCGCTTGCTCTTGCCGCGGCATGCAGTTTTAGCTCGTCCAGCAGGCGATATAAATCGGTAGCCTGTAATAAGGTCCTGTTGTGGCAATGCGGTGGTCCATTGCTGAAACCATATTCCAAATAAGCTTCATCATCAATGACAGACTCAGTGATATAGCATTGAAAATTTGAAGATTGTAGCGATACCTTTAGCTTATCTATTTCAGTTGAAGTAAGTCCCCCCAAATGCATGCGCAACAAAGCGAGATAACGCTGCTGACTTTGTGAGTCATTTTCTAATTTTGGTTTTATTGATTCCAGCAGATATTTTATGCTGCTAGAAAGTAGGGTGTGATCAGCTTGTTTGCCAATATTGCTTTTACCTTGTTCAATCTGCGTGAGCAAAGTGCGAATTGTCTTGGTTGTTTGTTGGCCAGCATCTATATAGTACATAGCCTTTTGCTGACGAGGCCAGTTTAAAAAGTCAGGATGCGAGGGCCTGGATTTTAATAAAGGTGGGTTTTTTCGCGGAGGGTGCAGGATATTGTTGTATGTACGTTCTGCAGAAACGGTATGGCCAGCCACAGATCTTGCTAGTGCATGCATGACGACTCCTTGATGTTGATAATCGATTCCAATTAATCGACGAACATCAGTGTCCTGCGCTATAAAAGGTTTTGCATGATCATGACAAAATCGTTTGAGCGATCACAAAGCTGACATAAAAAATGTGCGATCAGCGAAAAAAACGGTGCGAATTAATCATCGCACCGTTGGAGTAAGATCGGATTTTCTTTCTCTTGGAAAGCCGATCTTCAGGAGATATTAAAATCA
>CAIVDH010000415.1 GCA_903904635.1 uncultured Burkholderiales bacterium
ACGGCGTTAGTGTCGTGATGCGTTTTCCGCGTATGGATTATGGTTGGGGCGTAAGGCTATTGTTGCTCGCTGCTGCGATCATGCTGGGACTTTCTTATTATGGTTTTTTAAATTCGACCGTAACGATTAACGAACACGGCATTACCCAAACCTGGCTGATCAATCGTCATGTTAGTTGGCGTGATGTACGTAGTGCCAAACTAATTGGTGTGCCGCGCGGTGGTTGGTTATTCCCGCCGCGACTGGTTGTACGAACTGGCAATTCCTACAGTACGTTTAATGGCGGAACGCAAGCGTTGCTGACCGAATTCGCAAAAATCTCTCTGGCATTTCAAATGAAATCATGAAATTACCTTCTACTATGGTTGTGCTTGAGCGCGGTTGGTTATCTTCGAACAATATTGTTTTTTTGGGCAAAGATCGTACCGCTGTTGTGGACACCGGCTACGCTACGCATGCTGAACAAACATTGGAATTAGTAAATCATGCATTAAATGGCCGGGCATTGGATGCCATCTACAACACGCATTTGCATTCAGATCATTGCGGCGGCAATAAAATTTTGCAAGATAACCATAATAAAGTCCGCACTTTCGTACCTGTAGCTGAACTGGAAAAAGTTCAAAGCTGGAAACAGGCAGAGTTAACTTTTAATATGTGTGGTCAGTATTGCGCGCGCTTTACTGCTGAAGATGTGATGCATCCCGGTGACAAGATTAGGCTTGGTGATCTTGATTGGGTTGCACACTCAGCACCGGGCCATGATCCGTCTTCAGTCGTGCTTTACTGCGAAAAAGAAGGCATATTAATTTCTGCTGATGCGTTATGGGAAAGAGGTTTCGGCGTGATCTTTCCTGAGATTGATGGTCGTGCTGGTTTTGAAGAAACCCGTGCAACGCTCGATATGATAGGCGAGTTAGATGTGCGCGTAGTGATCCCCGGACACGGCAAACCATTTACGGATGTTAAAAAATCACTAAATATTGCGCATTCGCGCATTGATTTTTTGGAGATGGAGCCGGTACGCAATGCGGAAAATGCCGTGAAAGTATTGTTGAAATTTTTATTATTGGATCGTCAGGAAATCAAACTTTCCGAATTGCCTAAGCTTTTGCATGGCATACCATTAGTGACGGCAGCGAATAAATTTTATTTGCATTACGGTTTGATTCATCTGGCGCATTGGGCGGTAAATCAATTAAGGCGCTCAGGTGCTGCTGAAGTGAAGGGTAATTTTTTATACAATGTTGATTAGCATCCTGCAAAGACGGGCGCTAATAGTTGATAGCTGATAGTTTGATGTATGAATTTTTTTGAATTAATTGGCAGATACTTGCAGCAGATATTTACGCGATTACTCAAGTAAATATCTGCTAATCAGGCACAATTAAAAATTTGTCGCCATTACACGTGCGCGCGCAGCATGATATTCCTGCTTAAGACGCGCAACCACTTCAGCCACGGTCGGTACATCTTCCATCATGCCCACGCCCTGACCAGCACCCCAGATATCACGCCATGCTTTGGCGCCGCTGTTGCTGGCAAAATTCATTTGTGTTTTGTCAGCCACTGGCAAATTGTCCGGATCTAGTCCTGCCTTGACGATAGATTTTTTCAGATAGTTGCCATGTACACCAGTAAAGAGATTGGTATAGACCACGTCTGCAGCTGAAGATTCAACGATAGCCTGACGGTATTCATCGCTGGTATTGGCTTCTTGCGTTGCCAGCCAGCGCGAACCGATATAAGCGAAATCAGCCCCCATGGCTTGCGCTGCCAGTATGGCGTCACCAGTTGCTATCGATCCTGATAATGCAATTGGGCCATTAAAAAATTTCCTTACTTCACCGACCAGCGCAAATGGAGAGAGTCCTCCCGCATGACCGCCAGCGCCAGCAGCAACCAGTATCAGTCCGTCAACGCCAGATTCAATCGCTTTTTGTGAATGACGTATCGTGATGACGTCATGCAGTACGATGCCGCCATAGCTATGTATGGCATCGAGCATTTCTTTCGGTGGTGCGCGTAATGATGAAATGATGACGGGAATTTTATGCTTGACGCAGATTTCCACATCATGGGCGAGCCGGTCATTGGATTGATGCACAATTTGGTTCACGGCTATCGGGCCGATGATGGCGTCCGGATGTGCAGCTTTATGATCGGCGAGCTCTTTTTTTATATCGGTAAGCCAGACATCCAGCATTTCTGCGGGTCTGGCATTGAGTGCTGGGAAAGAGCCGACGATGCCAGCTTTGCATTGTTCCGCAACGAGTTTAGGGCCGCTGGCTATAAAAAGCGGAGAACCTATGACGGGAAGACTAAGATTTTGCAGCGCGGCTGGTAAGGACATGACGGTTTCTCTCCTGATGGAATTTTTGCAGACCGGGTGATTATAGGTGAATAAAAACACACTCGTGCTAAATTGCGAAATGGCGTTATCGCATAATGCTGATGTTGCAACGCAGAGTTAAAAGATGCAAATTTTACAAATAAAATGAAAGATAGACATGCTGCTGACAAAATTACTGATTGCACTTGCCACTATCGGTTTTGGTGTTTGGGCCGCTCTGGCTCCGCATAAAATATTGCAGCTGGTAGGTCTTGTTGCCCAAGACGGGCGCGGTGTAAGCGAGGCACGAGTGGCGTTGGGGGCGATTTATATCGGTGCCGGTGGTGCCTGTCTGTGGTTACAGGTGCCTGCTGCGTTTGCTGTATTGGGTCTGGCTTATCTGGCTATGACAGTTGTGCGACTGCTTGCTATTTTCAAAGATCGTGCATCGGATCGCAGCAACTGGGCCAGTTTGGTTTTGGAGGCTGTCATGGGTGCGTTGCTGCTAATTTAGCTGCTGGTGTAGTCACTGATTAATTCGAATTAGATGCGGCACTGCTATTTGCCAGTTGTCGTATCCACCGCATCAAACCATCTAAGCGTTGCCACAACTCAGTCGGTGAATCCGGATCAGGTAAGCCGCGATTGAAATACGTAAACAGTGCCTGCGTATCTTCATCCATGCCTTGTATTACCGCATGCCAGACTGTGACCCTGCAGCCTGAAGGATGAATGTCAGGCGCTGTGCCCATAAATAGATAAGGCAATGCATGGTCAGTCCATAGTGTTTTAGTTTGCAGAGCGGAAGCTTGTAGTTTTTCAGCATGCACTGGCACGGTCAGTTGTAATGTCTCATCGGCTGGATAGAGTTTTTCATTTTCAGTTGCGTTTAAAAACTTGGCCGGCCATTGCCGCATAGTCGTAGATTTTGGCGCGGTGGCACTACCGGATTGCAGAAAACTTTGGCCAGCATTCCCGTTGCCAGCCTGATTACGATTAGGAACGATGGACAGATGTGGCGCAATCCATGCATGTCCGAGTTTGCTACCGCTGGCTGGAATGATCTGCACTTTTCCAAAAGTATCTGCGCCAGCCATCACTCGGTTTGCACAATCATGTAGCTGCGCCGGTATTTCAATAGAAGGAGTCAGACTAATCACCGCATCGATATGGTTTCTTAATACGGCCAGCTGCGCGGGTACTAGCGTTGCAAGGGCTGCATCTTGACCGAATATTTTTTTCATCAGCGTGAGTTCGAGTACATCACGTAAAACTTTGGTGACTTGGCATCGAGAGGAAACTGCGTACTGCAGGTAACTGGGTTGCCCATGCTGCAACCATGGCAGTGTCCGCACGAGCGAATCAGCGTGACGA
>CAIVDH010000416.1 GCA_903904635.1 uncultured Burkholderiales bacterium
CATCCGCTAAACTGTCTTTTGAGTTCAGCAAAAAATCTGCCACCTGGTGGTAGTTCGGATGTGATCAGATCTGCTGGAAAATCATTATTGCCCATCACGTCAACGTGATGACCAAGATTGCGTAATGAGCGACTCAACGCCAGTGTATGTTTGGCTAGTCCACCCATGCCTTTAGCGGGTATATCTTCACTCACCATGAGTATGCGCATAGCCTTCATACGCCGGGATAAAGTTTGCGGGCCATTGCCCATACGGCCGCGCGTTCATTGGTATTGATGATAAACACCACCCCGGCAACAAGCAGCGCCATCATTGCCAGTGATACCAATAGCATTGTGCCGATTGCACTTGCAGGTAATAACCACTTTACTGGTAACAGTAAAATCATCGCTGCGCTACCGGTAGTGATACTAGGTAGCCATGCCTGCCTTAAGGTGTCGTTGAATGAGACAGGTACAGTGCGCCCGTGTACATAAAGCAGAAATAATCCGCTCATCAATACTGAGGCAAGTAAATGCGCCATTGCTGCACCAGTAATACCAGCCCAGACTGTGCCCGCATACACCATACCCAGCCCGACTAACCCGCGAGCCAGAGCAAAACGGCCGGTGACCCTCGGGTGACCAAGACCATCATTCACGAGTGATGGAATATTGGTGAGTGAATCAATCAGTAAGCCGAATGTAATTAATATCAGTATCGGATAACCGGTAGCGACAAATTCTTCACCTACCCAACGCCGTAAAAATTCTTCACCGGCCAATGTAATGATGCCCAGTACCATTAGGTTGAGATAAGTGAGCAGGCGTGTTGTGTCTAGATAAAGCATGCGCAGCTGTGATTGCTGGCCAGTTGCAGCCAGTGCAGAGACTCTGGGAAAGATCACGCTGGAGAGACGATAGGTTAAACCCAGTATGCGGCTGGCCAGTTGTGAAGGTACCGTATAAAAACTTAGTGCAACAGGACCGGCTAATGACCCGATGATGAGTTTGTCGCCATGCGTGTGCATCATCACTGCTAGTCTTGAAAGATATGCATAGGCACTAAATCCCGTCATTACCTTGCGTATCTCGTGGCGCGGCCAGCGTGGTTGCAGGTTGACTCCCAGCTTATGCACTATCCATATCAGCCAACCAGTATGGGTGGTTGCAAGTATGACGCGTGCAGTAATTACCCCCACTACACCGCCGCCTGTTATGGCAACAGCGGCTGACAGAATATTGCCTACTACACCAAAAAATGCTTCTGCCTTGGCTGACCTGTCATAACGCTGTAAAGCTTGCGGTACGACCATTAAATAATTTTGAGCCTGCGAAATCATAAAGCCGAGAGCGGCTACTTGAAACGCTAGTGCTGTATCGGTATGTAATTCTGTAGATATTTTAAAAAAATAATGCGTCAGAAATTCAGCAGAAAAATATAGTATGACGGTGCCTGTCAGCCCTAATAGTCCATAAAACATCAAGCCAAACCAAAATGTCTCGGTAAAGCGTTCAGTTTCATGTTGCGCATGAAATTGCGCCAGATATTTTATTGAGCCGGCAGAGAGATTAATATCTAATACGCCAAAATAGCCAATGACGGAACCTATCAGCGTGACGATGCCAAATCCCTCCAGACCCAGCCCGCCTATAAGTAGCGGCACCGTTGCCAGTGCAACGATAGCAGGCAGAGCAAGCCCGCACAGATTCCAGAGCGAATTACGCAGCAACATGGCGTATTAGACTGGTTGGTGTGTGTTGCCGTGATAGCTGACAAGCGATAAAAGGCATAGCCAACGTGAGCCCTATTAACAGCATGGACCTGAATTCAATAATGGGCGTGCCAACGAGCAGGGTGGGCAGCCAAAATAAAAATCCTGCTAAGCCTGCATCGGCAAGCAGGGCACTATTGCCACTGAGGCGCGATCTGGTGCGCAGATAAAATAATAAGCAGCTAATTAACAGTGCAATAAATACAGCCAGCCCCACCAGTCCTGTTTTAAATAGCAGGTGCCCAAAGCCGCTATGGACGAAATCAAATTTGCCGAAATGATAGTCGAGTATGTCTTCATTGCCATAAAAGCTGCCCCAACTTCCCAGACCAAACAGCCAGCTATCTTGTAAGCTGTTAGCCGCCGCTTCCAGTTCATAAAAGCGGCTCACTTCAGTTGCACGTGCAGGCCCTATGTCATAGAGAAATGATGAGAGAAAATTACCGCTGTTACTATTAAACTGCAGCCGTTGGCGCATGAAGCTTAATCCTGCAGCAATCAGCGCAACTGAGCCCAGCGCGATGAATTGAAATTGTCGCTGCCATGGCAGGCGCCAGAGTAATACAGCAAACATTAGAGCAAGGCCTATGAGTGAAGAGCGTCTGAATGATAAGGCTACCGCTGCGATTTCCAGTGCCAGCCACGCATACAATGCCAGTCTTTTATAAAGCGACAGACGCACACCGGGCATGGTCAATAACCAGGCGATACAAAATGCAGTGAGCGCTGCGACGAAATTGTCAGCAATATCAAAATAAAATATGGTGATATCGAGATTTTCAAAATTACGATAAGGATTGGCGCTATCACCACCCAGCCAGATATAGCGCACTAATCCATATACAGCACGACCGGCAGCCAGCACCAGCATGAGGATTAAAAGCCTGCGCCTGTCTTCTTCTCGCATTACAGCCTTAATGAGCAAGATACAAAACATCAGCATATTGAGTACGTTAATGAAGCCGTTGTAGCCCAAGATGACCATACTGTCTTTATCGGCCATCAGACCTAGCGCCAGATGAGCTGCGAGCATAAATAAATAGGCAAGAAAAAATCCTGTAAATGGTGTGGCTGATCGCGTTAATTCAGGATGACTGACTGAGCGCATTAATGCTGCGGCACCTGCAACCCACAGCAAAATATTTACTAATGAAAAATAAAAAATACCTGTGCCGCGCGCATAGATCGTGTTGTCAGCCTCAAGCTGGCCCCAGGTGGAAGCTGGAAATACAAATAATATTGAGATAAAACCCAGTGCAACGACTAAAGGAAATTTAACGCAGACTGCGAAAGCCAGCGGTAGCATAAATACAGCTGCTATAAATATCCAGAATGTGTCACCCGCCGAAAGTGCTTGCATGTTCTCCGCGTTCCTTATTTGTTCGTGCTTTATGTACGCAGGCGCGGTGCTGCTGATGCTGATGTTCGACGATAAGCAAGGTCGGCATAATCTGCGCTTATTGTGGCAAGATAATGTTGCACCGTGCGTTGTATGCCCTCCCGTAATCCGACTTCAGGTTGCCATCCCAAGTGTAATAATTTACTGCTGTCCAAGAGCTTGCGTGGTGCGCCGTCTGGCTGGCCAGTATTAAAAATAATATCGCCTTGGTAGCCCACAATTTCGGCAACCAGATGGGCCAAATCATGGATGCTGATTTCCTCGTTGCTGCCTACATTCACATGCGCGCTTTGCGGGCTGCCCAAATTTGCATAGTCATCATGTGACAGCTGCATTAAAAAAATACAGGCCGCTGCCATATCATCAACATATAAAAATTCACGTTGTGGTTGGCCGCTACCCCATACTGTGACTAATGACGCGTTAGTTTGCGTTGCCTCATGAAAGCGTCGTATCAATGCCGGCATTACATGGCTGTTTTGCGCATGATAGTTGTCGCCCGGGCCGTACAAATTTGTCGGCATAATGCTGCGATAGTCAGTGCCATACTGACGGTTATAGCTTTCACAGAGCTTGATACCGGCAATTTTTGCAACTGCATAGGGTTCATTGGTTTGTTCCAGCGCGCCAGTGAGTAAATACTCTTCACGTAGTGGCTGTGGTGCGAGTCTGGGATAAATACAGGAAGAGCCAAGGAATAAGAGTTTTTTTATGCCATGGCGCCATGCTGCATGTATAACATTGGCGGCAATTTGCAGATTTTGATAAATGAATTCAGCTGGATACTGATGATTGGCCTGTATGCCGCCTACGCGTGCGGCTGCCAGATAAACCGTATCAATCGCAGTGTGATCAAAAAAACGATGGACTGCCGCAGCATCTGTCAGATCTAGTTCATGATGACTGCGCAGAATTAGTTTATTTTTTAACTGACCATTGTTTTGTTTTTGTAGCGCGCGTATTAATCCCGAACCGACCATACCACGATGACCGGCGATAAAAATACGCTCAGTCTGTGTTGCTGATTGCATAGTTGGTGTGTGCATCATCGCGGCATCATTCATGATGAACCGGCACCGTAAAGCCGTTTTCACGAACCAGTGTAAATTTGCGTGCTGCTGCCAGATCATGCTGCACCATTTCACTGACCAGCTCTGTGAGACCAATGCGCGGTTGCCAGCCCAGTTTGGTGTGCGCCTTACTGGCGTCACCCAGTAATGTTTCCACTTCAGTAGGGCGGAAATAGCGGGGATCGACTTTGACGATAATTTGTCCGGGTTTAACTGCCGTATGTGTGGTGCTGCTCTCTACCAGCGCCACCGCATCTATGCCTTTACCATGCCATGACAGACGTATATCCAGTGCCTGTGCGGCGGCATTCACAAAATTACGCACACTGCACTGCCGACCACTGGCTATGACAAAATCTTCAGGGGTGTTTTGTTGCAGCATGAGCCACTGCATTTCTACATAATCGCGGGCATGACCCCAGTCACGCAGCGCATCCAGATTGCCCAGATACAGACAGTCTTGCAGGCCTAGCGCAATACGTGTCAGCGCTCGGGTGATTTTACGGGTGACGAAGGTTTCGCCGCGTCGTGGTGATTCATGATTAAAGAGTATGCCGTTGCAGGCATACATGCCATAAGCCTCACGATAATTTACCGTAATCCAGTAAGCATAAAGTTTGGCCACCGCATACGGGCTGCGTGGATAAAATGGTGTGCTTTCCTGCTGCGGACTCTGCTGAACTTTTCCATACAGTTCAGAAGTCGAAGCCTGATAAAAGCGCGTCTTTTTTTCCAGGCCGAGTATGCGTATGGCTTCTAACAGGCGCAATGTACCGAGTGCATCAGAGTTGGCTGTATATTCGGGCTCTTCAAAGGAAACGGCCACATGGCTTTGTGCAGCGAGATTGTAAATTTCATCAGGCTGCACCTGCTGCACTATACGTATGAGTGAAGCCGTATCGGTCATGTCACCATGATGCAGAATAAAACGGCGCGGTTCTTCGTGCGGATCTTGATACAGATGATCAATGCGGCCGGTATTGAGTTGCGAAGCGCGTCTTTTTAGGCCATGTACGGTATAGCCTTTTGATAGCAAAAGTTCAGATAGATACGCGCCATCTTGTCCCGTCACACCAGTGATTAGCGCAATTTTTTCAGGTGGTTGCAGATTGTTTTCACAGAGTTTCATGTGGCAGACAAAGTGATTTAAGTTCCTGCTATTTTGCGTTGCGGCTTATTTTTTCCTCTTGCGCGGGCTCATTAAAAATACGCGTGCTATTTAATATCCGTCCGGGTTCTGACTTTGCCAGCGCCATTGATCGATACACATATGCTGAAGATTTTTATACGCGCGCCAGCCTAATAATTTTTCTGCCTGCTGCGGCGATGCATAGCAGGCAGCCACATCACCGTTGCGCCGACTGGTAATTTTTATCGGTATATGTTTGCCGCTGGCCTGCTCGAATGCCTGTACTGCCTGCAGCACAGTTACGCCATTGCCGGTACCCAGATTGACGGTAAAG
>CAIVDH010000417.1 GCA_903904635.1 uncultured Burkholderiales bacterium
CAACAGCGGAGAAATTCAGCAGCAAAGCCATGGTGATAAAAAATCTGTGCATTATTTCCTCGCTTGTTTTTTTATGCAATTTTTATCGAATGTATCACGACCGTTAATGTTTTTCAGGCGGTGATATCCAGACTTAATTCACCAAGTTCGCTAATTTCTATTTTTACCTGATCACCAGCTTGTAACCATTTAGTTTCAACTACGCTACCGAGCATGACAAATTCTCCCGCCTTGAGTCCGGGCTGACCGTGCTCGCCGCGTGAATTTGCCAACCAGGCCAATGCATTAAGCGGATGCCCCATGACGAGTGAACCGCTACCGCGACCAACCTCTATGCCATTGATGATGGTTTTTCCTACCAATGCCGGTAGATCCAGTTTATGCCAATCCGAAACTGGCTCACCCAACACGCAGCCGGCATTAAAAAAATCATCCGCTATTAATGTGGGAATGCCGAGGTTGCCAAAATGCTCATAGCGCTCATCTACCAGCTCGATGGCGACCATGACCGATCCTACTGCATGTCTTACTGATTCATTGGTGTAGGGAGTAGCTTGTGCTGGCAAATCATGGTCGAGCCGCACGGCGATTTCGCATTCAACACCAATTTTTACAAAACCACTGCTTGGTATCTTTCCATGGCCTTGCAAGACTGTTTTACTAAATATGCGTCCGGCACAGGGATGATTAATATTGACAAACGCTTGCATAACAGGCGTAGTGCAGCCGATTTTATGACCGACCAGCTCACCCATCCCGGCTTCTGTTAAAAGATGATTCAGTGCGGCCTGTATCGCATAGCCTTCGCTGATGGTGCTTGGCGCTATGGCTGAGGGCAAAGGGGTAATCGGATGAAGTGCGAGCCGCTGCCGAAGTAGTTCGTGGGCTGCTCGTTGGTGGTTTGATTTCAAAACATCTCCTTTGTGCTAATTATCTGCTTCATTTTTTTTTGATAAATTCAGCCAGATTTTTCATCAGATGGCATTCGTTGATCTGCTGTTTTTCGGGGTTATAATCCGCCGATTCATTACATTACCGCATAATTATAAATTCGGAGAAAATCATGGGCTCAATCGTGAAGCAGGCTGGCTGGCTGCTGTTGGCATTAGTCGGTGCTACTGCGTTAGGTACTATCGCGCTCTCGCGCGGCGAGAGCATTAATGCGCTCTGGATCGTGGTCGCAGCTGTGGCTGTTTATATGATCGGCTTTCGTTTTTATGCGCGTTTTATTGCCAATAAGGTTATGCAGCTTGATCCTACGCGCGCAACGCCGGCTGTGCGTCTTAACGATGGGCTAGATTATGTACCCACCAATAAGCATGTGCTGTTTGGCCATCACTTCGCCGCTATTGCAGGCGCAGGTCCACTGGTGGGGCCCGTACTGGCTGCGCAGATGGGCTACCTGCCCGGTGTGATGTGGATCTTGGTTGGCGCAATCTTTGCCGGCGCAGTTCAAGACTTTATGATTCTGTTTGTGTCGGTCAGGCGTGACGGCAAGTCTTTGGGTGATCTGATCAAGACCGAACTCGGCCTGGTACCTGGTGTCATCGCGTTGTTTGGTACGTTCATGATTATGACTATTCTGCTGGCTGTGCTGGCGCTGATTGTTGTCAAAGCATTAGCAGAAAGTCCCTGGGGTACATTTACGGTTGCCGCAACTATACCGATTGCATTTTTTATGGGTATTTATAGTCGCTATTTGCGGCCAGGACGAATCGGTGAAATTTCTATCATCGGTTTTATTTTGTTAATGCTATCTATCGTCGCTGGCGGTCATGTAGCTGCAGACCCGATTTTGGGCCCAATGTTCACCTTCGATGGTAAGCAGTTGACATGGATGTTACTGGGTTATGGCGTTGTAGCTTCAGTGCTGCCAATATGGCTGTTGCTCGCGCCACGTGACTATTTGTCTACCTTCCTGAAAATCGGTGCGATTGTAGCCCTGGCATTAGGCATTTTGTTTGTAGCACCTGATTTGAAAATGCCTGCTGTTACAAAATTCATAGACGGCACTGGCCCGGTTTGGTCTGGTACTTTATTTCCCTTCCTGTTTATTACGATTGCCTGCGGTGCTGTATCAGGCTTCCATTCGCTGATCTCCTCGGGCACAACGCCTAAGCTTTTGGAAAACGAGGTTCATGCACGATACATAGGCTACGGCGGCATGTTGATGGAATCCTTCGTTGCTGTAATGGCTATTGTTGCTGCATCTATTATTGAGCCTGGTGTTTATTTTGCGATGAATAGCCCGGCTGCTGTGATTGGCACGACTGCCGAAAGTGCCGCGCAAGCGATTAGCCAATGGGGCTTTTTAGTCACACCTGAAATGTTGCGCGAAACTGCCGCAAACGTTGGTGAGACAACTATTATTTCCCGCACTGGTGGTGCTCCCACGCTAGCTGTCGGCATGGCACAAATCTTTTCTTCTGTCATAGGTGGCAAAACACTGATGGCATTCTGGTATCACTTTGCGATTTTATTTGAAGCTTTGTTTATTCTGACCGCAGTTGATGCAGGTACCCGCGTTGGTCGCTTCATGCTGCAAGATTTGATAGGCACGCTGGTACCACCATTCAAAAAAATTCCGTCGCTGGCTGCTAACCTGATCGCTACTTTCCTTTGCGTGGGAGCATGGGGCTATTTCCTTTATCAGGGTGTCATTGATCCTCTGGGCGGTATCAACACGCTTTGGCCTTTGTTTGGTATTTCCAATCAAATGCTTGCGGCAGTGGCACTGATTCTGGCTACGGTGGTGCTGTTCAAGCTTAAGCGTGAGAAATTTGCGTGGGTAACGATAGTTCCGACAGCCTGGCTTTTGATCTGTACTCTGACTGCTGGCTACCAGAAGATTTTCCACGACAATCCTAAAATTGGTTTTCTTGCGCATGCAAACAAATACAATGCCGCGGCGCTAGAGGGCAATGTACTTGCTCCGGCAAAGTCATCTGCACAGATGCAGCAAATTATTTTTAATGATTATCTGGATGCGTCGCTTGCAGCTATTTTTATGGCGGTTGTCTTGTCTATACTGTTTTTTGGTATCAGCGCATGTATTAGGGCATTACGTGAGCAGCATCCAAGTAGTGTCGAATCTGAAGTTGTGCGCATAGACGCTGCTCGCGCTTGAAGAATTAATTTAAGGAAAACATGTTCAGCGATCTCGGCAAGCTAGGCGCGTACCTAGGGCAAACAGCCCGTTTGATGGTGGGCTTGCCGGATTACGACAACTACCTCACACACATGCAAACCCTGCATCCTGACAAACCTGCAATGACATACGAAGAATTTTTCAGGGAGAGACAGGATGCGCGCTATGGCGGCAATGGGAAAATCAGCAGGTGCTGCTGAACAAAACTGGTGCCGACTGCAGGACTCGAACCCGCCACCCCATGATTACAAATCATGTGCTCTACCTGATGAGCTAAGTCGGCATTACTTCTGACTTTATACAAAAATTTCTGGCGCTCTTGCTATTCCGTTACGCCTGATTCTTTTACGATCTAGCTTGATGACCATTAAGAATGAATTAACGGCGTGATTATACGTTATTTGATGCGGGTTAGCGTTGGTCTGCCGCCCTTCTTTGGTGGTTCAGGAGGTTTATTGTCATCATCAATTTTTTTGCTGGCACCAGACGATAGTGATGTGGGTACTGCACTCAGTGCTGGTGGTGGTTCGGCTCGCTGATTGCTGGCCTCGCCATTGCGGTTTACAGTCGATTTTTTTCCTACCGGCCGCTCTCCTTTTTTTACTTCAAAAGCCATGCCCTGGCCATTTTCACGTGCATATATTGCACTAACGTTTTCGACCGGCACTTCTATTTCGCGTGTAACACCACTAAAACGCGCCTTGAACCGGACGAAATCATTGTCTATCTTCAGGTGTGAGGTTGCATTAAAACTGATGTTTAATACGATCTCGCCATTCTTGACGAATTCCATGGGGACGGTGGCAGCAGAGTTCACGACCACGACGATGTAAGGCGTAAATCCATTATCGGTACACCACTCGTAGAGTGCGCGTAACAAATAGGGTTTTGTGGTGATTTCTGACATGGGGAGAGATTGAAAACTAAAAATTAAATGATCATTCCGAATATGACAGAACTGCTGCTACCTTTGAAAACTGCCTCACACAAGACTGCATGCAAGGCAGGGTATAGCTAATTATCTACGCATTACTTTTTCAGAAGGGGTCAGTGCTTCGATGTAAGCCGGACGAGAAAAAATACGCTCGGCATATTTCATCAGTGGTGCGGCTGTCTTGGAAAGTTCCACGCCATAGTGATCCAAACGCCAGAGTAATGGAGCAATCGCTACATCAAGCATGGAAAATTCTTCACCAAGCATGTATTTGTTTTTCAAGAATAAAGGCGCAAGCGTGGTCAGGCGATCGCGAATTTCTATGCGCGCTTTTTCATGTACTTTATCGGAAGAACGGGACTTGTCGTTTTCCAGTACGTGTACATGAATAAATAACTCTTTTTCAAAATTGAATAACATCAGCCGCGCACGCGCACGCATGAGCGGATCAGCAGGCATAAGCTGAGGATGTGGGAAGCGCTCGTCGATGTATTCATTAATGATATTAGACTCATAAAGCACCAGATCGCGCTCTACCAATATGGGTACCTGACCATAAGGATTCATGGTCGAAATATCTTCTGGCTTGTTGAAAAGATCAACATCACGGATTTCAAAATCCATGCCTTTTTCAAACAATACAAGACGGCAGCGCTGGGAAAATGGGCAGGTTGTGCCCGAATAGAGGACCATCATTTGTGTAGTTCCTTGAAAACAAAGAGGGTGAGACGAAATCGTCTCACCCTAGTACATTCAGTTACCTTCTTTAGACCATACTCTGACTGATTTTAAAACCAGACAATAAAAATGACCAATGAAATGCAAAACTGATCTTATTTGACTTCTTTCCAGAATGACGCATTAAGTCGCCAAGCTAAAAGCACCAACAAAGACATAAACAACAATACCCACACACCAAGTTGCTGACGCTTATTCTTTACTGGCTCTGCCATCCAATCCAAAAAAGCTACCAAATCAGCGATTGTGTTGTCATATTCCAGTGCATTGAGTTTGCCGGCCTTGATCTGTTCGAAACCTGCAAACTTGTGCACGCTCTTGCTGGCATCATGCGGATCTTTTTCTTCAACAAATTTTGCTGTGCGCACACCCTGCAGTTCCCATAAGACATGCGGCATGCCTACATTAGGGAACACCATATTGTTCCAGCCTGTGGCTCGCGACTCATCTTTGTAATATGTGCGCAGATAGGTATATAGCCAGTCCGGACCAGAGCCATCACCAGAAGCCTTGGCACGCGCAATCACTGACAGATCAGGAGGTGCGGCGCCAAACCATTTTTTTGCATCGGCCGCACTCATGTTGGATTTCATCAGATCGCCAACTTTATCGGATGTGAAAAGCAGATTGTCACGTATCTGATCTTCAGTTAGCCCGATGTCACGCATCCGGTTGTAGCGCATCATTGAGGCCGAATGACAATTAAGGCAGTAGTTTACGAAGGTGCGCGCACCATTTTGCAATGCGGACAAATCACGGCTGCGGTCGGGAGCGTGATCCAGCGGGAAGCCAGCTTCATTGGCCAGTGCCAGCACTGGAAGCAGTGCCAGCACCGCAAGCATTTTTTTCAAGAGTTTCATTCTTATTTTCCTTTGCGGCTTAATGCGGGTGGAAGGTAACCCGATCCGGCACCTTCTTGAATGTACCCATCGTGCTCCACCACGGCATCAACAAGAAGAAGCCGAAATAGATAATGGTGCCGATTTGCGCAACCAAGGTGCGGCCTTCGGTCGGCGGCAATATGCCGAGATAGCCGAGGATGACGAAGGTAACGCCAAATACGATGTACACATATTTGTGCCATTCGGGGCGATAGCGTATGGACTTGGCTGGCGAGTAATCCAGCCAAGGCATGGCCGCCAGGATAAGTACCGACACTCCCATTAGAACAACGCCCCAGAATTTCGCATCGAGTACCAGCATGGCGATAACTACGACAACTGCAATGGCCATGACACCATTTTTAATCAGCGATGAGAGCCTGGTTTTGAGCACGATGAGCGCAGCATAAGCAACAACACCAACCATTAAGGCCATCATGAATTGCGAAGTAGTCGCACGCAATATCGAGTAGAAAGGCGTGAAATACCAGACTGGCGCGATATGAGCAGGCGTCTGTAGTGAGTTGGCTGGAACGAAGTTGTTATATTCGAGGAAATAACCACCCATTTCAGGCGCAAAGAAAACAACTGCGCTAAAAATAGTGAGGAAAACTGAAACCCCGAAAATATCCTTGGTGGTGTAATAAGGATGGGATGGAATCGTATCAACGCCATGACCATCAGGACCCAGATTTTCTTTCACTTCTACGCCGTCAGGATTGTTTGAACCTACTTCATGCAGTGCAATCAGATGCGCGACAACCAGACCGATCAGGACCAACGGAATTGCAATCACGTGAAAGGCAAAGAAGCGATTAAGGGTTGCGTCAGACACCACATAATCACCACGTATCCACAATGACAGATCAGGACCGATGAATGGAATAGCACCAAACAGATTCACAATAACCTGTGCGCCCCAATAAGACATCTGACCCCATGGGAGCAGATAGCCAAAGAATGCTTCACCCATCAGGCAGAGGAAAATTGCAACGCCAAATAACCAGATCAGTTCACGTGGCTTACGATATGAGCCGTAAAGCAGTGCACGCGTCATATGCAGATAAACCACGATGAAAAATGCCGAAGCGCCAGTGGAATGCATATATCGCACCAGCCAACCCCAGGGTACTTCACGCATGATGTACTCAACTGATGCAAATGCAAGATTGGCATCAGGCTTGTAGTTCATCACCAGAAAAATACCGGTAACGATCTGTATTACTAAAACTAACGCTGCAAGTGAACCGAATAAATAAAAAATATTAAAATTTTTCGGCGCGTAGTACTTGCCCCACTGATCATTCCAGAGCTTGGTCAATGGAAAACGGTCATCAACCCAAGCCAGACCTTTTTGCAGCACAGGCGCGTCAGCAGGAAGTTTTTTCTCGACAAATGCCATGATCAAGCCTCGCCTTTCTCGTCTTTACCTATGACAATTTTCGTTTCGCCAACATACATATGACGCGGCACCTGAAGATTGTCAGGTGCTGGTTTATTTTTGTATACGCGCCCAGCCAGATCAAACGTCGAGCCGTGGCAGGGACAGAGAAAACCACCAGTCCAGTCATCTGGCAAGGATGGTTGTGCCCCCGACTGAAACTTAGTTATCGGTGAGCAGCCCAGATGGGAACAGATACCAACTGCCACCAGTATTTCAGGCTTAATGGAGCGCTGTTCATTGCGTGCATAATCTGGCGTCAGTTCATCAGGGTTGCGCTCAGATTTAGGATCGGCAACCATCGCATCTGTTTTTTTAAGCGCGGCGACCATTTCAGGCGTACGCTTTACTATCCAGACCGGCTTACCTCGCCACTCCACGGTTTTCATTTCGCCCGGCTTTAAATCGGCGATATCCACTTCCACTGGCGCGCCGGCAGCCTTGGCACGCTCAGAGGGCTCAAAGGTGGAAATAAATGCACCCGCACCCGCCAAACCAGCCACTCCACCCGCAGCGCATGTTGCGACCAGCAAGCCTCGCCTGCCTGGATCGACCTGTTTTTCGTCACTCATAACAACCCCAATCATTGAAATTGCAAAACTTATACGGAACTTCCAGCAACCTTACATTATAGCGGAGGCATCATCGGTTTTAAAGATTAGCAGTCGTACAAAACCCGTTCAAGCAAAACAAAGAGGTAAAAATGCTCCTCCTGTTTTCAAATTTATAATTAAATTTACGCTGCAAACCACAATATGAAATGACGATAGCAATATACGTGGCTACTTTTCCAGTCTAAAGGGACGAAAAATGATACTTGCAAGGCGGCTGGACAGTAATGCAATCGGCGCGCAATCAGCCAGTATTTAAGCTGTAATCTGCACGAAAGAACACCACTAACCAAATTGCTAACTGTATAGCCAACTTATTTGCTAACTGTATTGATCACGCAGTTTTGGCAACGCCATATGCAGCAGGCCGCGCCGCTGCGCTTCATATACGGCTTCACCACGTGAGTGCACTGATAGTTTGGCGTATATATTTTTGGCATGTGTCTGGACTGTACCAACAGACAGGCCTAGTGCATTTGCAACCTTGGCGTAACTGCCGCCACGGGCTATAAGTTGAAGAATAGAATTTTCACGCGGGGTTAATAATGTTGCTGCCGGCCGGTTTTTTGCTTCATTCATGCTATTGCTGTGCATTCGTAACAGTATTTTTCGCGCAATCATGGGACTTATAGGCGAGCCGCCCGCGCGTAATTCCAGTAACGCACGCACAATATCGATGTGTCCCATTTCTTTCAAAACATAGCCTGCTGCGCCAGCTTCTATACATGCAAGTACTTGATCTTCATCGCTGGACATGGTGATAACCATAATGTCAGCGTTAGGTGAGAGGCGGCGACAGGCCTGAATAATTTTCAATCCAGAGCCGTCTGGCAATCCTAGATCTGTTAACAATAAATCGACTTCTTCTTCTTTTAACCAGCTGATCGCCTCAGCGACACAACCAAACGCGCCATTCAATATTAATGACGGTTCAAGCTCGATAGCCGTACAAAGCAGACGTCGCGTTACAAGATCATCTTCCACAACCATTACGCGAGTAGGCCGTTCTAATTCTAATAAAGCATGCAGCATAATTTTGAAAATTAAATTTGAATGGGGTTAGAGGAACCGATGGGTGACACAAAAACAAAACTCTATCCCTATGCGCCTTGATTTAAGTGAGTAACGAATCACAATTTTGACAATTTTCACTTTATTAGGTTGCGACAAATAACAAAAGTTAACGAGATTCCTATCTGAAAATATCAAAAAAAATTTCATGCCTTTAATCGCACAAAACAAATTTTTGAAAATTACATTACTTACATAATAAATTTCTTTATAAATTCTAAACCGGATTAAGAATATCAATAAATTTATGCGTTAACCCAAACTGATGTGCCAGATGCTCGCCCAGAGCTGCAATGCCATAGCGTTCGCTGGCATGATGCCCGCAAGCCAAATAAGCAACGCCAGATTCTCGGGCCAGATGTACAGTCTGCTCTGAAATCTCGCCACTCAGATAAACACTGGCGCCAGCTGCAATTGCATCAGCAAATGCGTTTTGGGCTGCACCAGTACACCAGGCTACCGAATTAATTTTTTGCCCGGGATCACCAATCAATAAAGGCGCCCTACCTAATACACGCTCCAGATTTTTCGCCAGTTCATTAACGGTGTTGTCTGTGCCGTTAGGTGTACCTAACCAGCCCAGATCTTGGTCACCAAATCTTCCGGTAACCTTAAGATTTAGTTGCTTGCCGAGTTGGGCGTTATTACCCAACTCAGGATGCGCATCCAGAGGTAAGTGATATGCAAACAAATTAATGTCATGTTGAAGTAAAAGTTTTAATCTCTTTTGCATAGGTCCGACAATGCACGGGTCTTCTCCTCGCCAGAAATATCCATGGTGTACAAGAATTGCATCTGCACCATCAGCATGCGCAGCTTCCAGTAGCGCCAGGCTTGCGGTGACTCCGGTGACGATATGTTGTATTTGCTCACGACCTTCTACTTGCAAGCCATTTGGGCAGTAATCGCGAAAACGGTTAATATCGAGCGTAGCGGCCAAGTGGCTGGCTAGCGCTTTTCTTCCTATTTTATTGTTACTCATATTTTCCTCACTATGCGTCGACTCTGGCTCTTATTTGCGCAAACTACCACTGTAGGTCTTGCACTTTGGTTCATTGTAGCGACCCTTAAGCCCGATTGGATTTCTCGCGGCAATACGGCTTTGCGCGTCGATATTGCAGCCGTTCCAGTAAAACAGGCCAGCGGGACAGTCAGTGCGCAAAATACTTATCGTGCAGCCTCTCAACTTGCCATGCCCTCAGTTGTGAATATATTTACGACCAAGGAAGCGAAGCAGTCACCACATCCGTTTAATGCAGATCCCTTGTTTCGTCATTTTTTTGGTGACGGCGCAATAACGCCACAAGATGAGAAGCAAATCAGCCTGGGATCTGGTGTCATCGTCAGCTCTGAAGGCTATATCCTCACTAACAATCATGTTATTGAAGCAGCTGATGAAATTGAAGTTGCGCTG
>CAIVDH010000418.1 GCA_903904635.1 uncultured Burkholderiales bacterium
ACCAATGAGCCGGGCTTTGTCAGGCATGTTGCAGAATATTTGTCCGATCTCAAAGGTATACCCTTACCTGATCTTGCTCAGGCAACGACTGCGAATTTTCGATCGCTATTTGGTATCCGCAGCTAAGCACAGACTTAGCTTCATCCTTAATTTCATCCTTCACTTCATCAATACATTCACCCACGTACCGCGCAGTTAGCCTGGTGGTAATTTCTTTATTTTTTCTCTACGCAGAACAATCTCGTTTTTTATCAACAAGTTCTACCGCAACTTGATGAAACTACAAAGAGATTGCTAAGTCTGAATGGCAGCCGGATCAAGCTTATGGGCATGGTTACGGTAGGACATAGCATCCAAAAATCCTGTGCGATTTTCCCATTCCACATTAAGCATGGAGGATAAGATGAAGAAATTTATTAGCGCGTTATTTTTTTCCTTGTTATTTATTAATGGCCTGTCTATGGCGCAATCTAAAGATACAAGTGGCATTCGTGAAAGTACTGATCCAGAGCGGGCTGCTGAGGTTGAGCGCAAGGCTGAAGAAATCTCAGGTCAGGCTGGTACATCAACTGGTGGTTCTGGCGCATCAGGATCATCTGAGCATGTTTACTCTGGCGAAGAGCATCCTAAAACCAAAAGCAAGAAAAAATCTTTGCAAAAAAAAGGTAGTGCGGCAGGCTCATCCGGCGCAATAGAAGATAGTAAACCTTCTGCTGCACCTGAAGCTACACCAATGCAAAAGCCTTCAGCAACAACAGGTGAAGCCACGCCAGGATCAAGTGGTGCTACCGGTGTAAGTGGTAGTAGTGGTAGCGCTGGCAGCTCTGAGGCTACAGGCACATCAGGCTCTTCTGGTTCGCGCGCCCGCGGGGGGGGCAGCTCTGGGTTGGAGCAGGGCGGGGCAGGTAGTAGCGAAAAAATCCCGCCATCCAATGACATCATGCAGTTGCCCCGACTGCCTTCACAATAATCTGTCAGCGTTAGCCGCGCATGGCGGCGCTGTTCTGGTACAGTGCCGCCATGACTAAATTGAGCTTAGATCGTATCCTGCAATCGCAGGGTTTTGGTAGCCGAAAATGGTGCCGGCAATTGATTGCCGATGGTGAGGTTGCTATTGACGGCATCGTCATCACTGATTTTCGCGCATCCTTTGCGACAGAAGGATTACGCTTCACACTTTTTGAAGAAGAATGGGATTATCGCGCGCATCTCTATGTCGCTTTAAATAAACCCTCTGCCATCGAATGTTCGCGCAAGCCCAGCCATCACCCTAGCGTTTTTACTATCTTGCCTGAACAATTCACCTGGCGGGATGTACAGCCAGTTGGCAGATTGGATCATGATACAACTGGGCTGCTGCTGCTCTCCGACGATGGCGCCTTTATTCATGCACAGTCTTCACCCAAGCGACATGTACCCAAGCTGTATCTGGCAACGACTGATGAGGCCGTTGATGAAAAGCTAGTTCAGGCATTGATTGCAGGCGTGCAATTGCATGATGAGCCGTCTCCACTGGCCGCACTCTCTTGTAAGCAGACTGGTGAGCATCAGCTTGAAATCATTTTGGAGCAAGGAAAATATCATCAGGTTAAACGTATGCTGGCAGCAGCAGGTAACCATTGCGCAGCATTACAGCGTATTGCGATCGGTGGATTAACGCTGGCCGCACTCGAACTTGAAATAGGAGAATGGTGTTTTCTCAACGATGAACAGCTAGAATTATTGCGTAACTGATTTTTTAATAGCGCATCATTACCAGGGTATGCGATTCCCATCCCACGCAATAAAGCTACCTGTGTCTTCCGGTTTCGCATGCAAGATTAGCTCGAGCAAACGCTCAGCGACAAAATCAGGCGTAAATAATTTTTCTGCTGCCACCCCTGCCTGATAAGGACGTGACAGCATGGTGTCTGTCGTACCAGGATGCAGTGCCAGCACGATGCCGGCAGGATTAATTCGCGCAAGCTCAATGGCCATGGTTTTCAAAAACTGATTTTGTGCCGATTTAGCGGCGCGATAGCTATACCATCCACCTAGTCGGTTATCTTCGATTGATCCAACTCTGGCTGATAACGAAGCAAAAACAGTGGTCTGTTTAGTTCTCAGCCATGGCCACAAAGCCTTGGCAAGTAGAATGGGCCCAAAAGCATTGACGGCAAATATCTGCTGCATTGCATTTGCTGAAATTTGCGTGATTGTTTTTTCCGGAAGCAGTGCATCATGATGTAAAAGACCAGCGGCGTTAAATACCAGATCCAGCGCTGTCACACTGGGTGTGATGCAGGTGACTAATGCCGCCAGACTGTTTTCATTTGTGATATCCACATCAATAATCAGGCAGTGTATATTTTTTTCATCGCATTCCCGCTTTAATTCTTGCAGCAACTTACTAGAGCTTGCATGCGCGGCGCATAAAATTAGTGTTTTTAATTCAGGCTCGGCTGCAATTTTTTTCGTCATTGCCAGTCCTATACCTCCCGATGCACCCATTACCAGTACATGTTGCAATTTCATTTGATAATCCGATAACAAGGTTGGTAGCGCATGCCAGGAAGTTTCATTCTGTTTTGCTCAACAAAGGCAGACAACAAATTATCCATAGATGCCATCATATCGGGTTGCCCTTGAATTTCGAATAAGCCATGTTTTTCAATTGCCGCTATACCCTGTACTTTGACATTGCCTGCTACCACACCAGAAAAAGCACGTCGTAAATTAGCCGCCAGGGCATGCGACTCTTGTTGCTTATGCAAACTCAATGCACGCATAGTTTCGTGCGTTGGTATGAAAGGTTGCTGAAATGCCTGTGCTATTTTCAAGCGCCAGTTGAAATAGTAGGCGTCGCTATGAGACTTTCTATATTCTCGTACAGAGCGTATGCCCGCTTGTACAGCTTGCGCCACTGCCAGCGGATCATCAATGATGACTTGATAGCGCTGCTGTGCGTCAGGTCCTAATGTTTCGCCGATAAACTCGTGTATGTGAGAAAAATAGCCAGCAGCCTCTGTGGGGCCGGTAAAAATTAGCGGGAATGGAATATCTTTATTATCAGGATGCAGCAAGATGCCTAGGACATATAAAATTTCTTCCGCCGTTCCCACGCCGCCAGGGAAAACAATGATGGCGTGTCCAGTTCGCACAAAAGCTTCAAGCCGTTTCTCAATGTCCGGCATGATCACCAAATTATTAACAATGGGATTAGGCGATTCAGCAGCGATGATGCCGGGCTCAGAGATGCCGAGGTAGCGGCCTTTGCTGATACGCTGCTTGGCGTGAGCTATGGTTGCACCCTTCATCGGTCCTTTCATTGCACCCGGACCACAACCGGTACAAATATCTAGCGCGCGCAGTCCGAGCTCATAGCCTACGCGCTTGGAGTAATCATATTCTGAGCGTGAAATCGAATGGCCGCCCCAGCAGACCACCATATTCGGATCCAGCTTAGGTTGCAATACGTCCGCATTACGTAAGGTGTGAAATACCAGATCGGTAATCATTTTGCCTGAGTCAGGCTCGGACAGCGCTTGAACGCTCATCTCGTCGCTGGTAAACAAAATATCTCTCAAGACCGCAAATAAATGCTCGTGTATGCCTTTGATCATCTTGTTGTCGACAAATGCACTTGCTGGCGCAGCACGTATATCGAGCTTGATTCCACGCTCACGCTGTGTGATCTGAATATCAAACTCAGGGTAGCGTTCCAGTAGTATTTTTCCGTCATCCAAGTTGTTGCCGCAATTTAGTACGGCCAAAGCGCAATTGCGGAACACCTGATGCAAACCAGTTTGGCTGGTATCCAATAACTTGGAAACTTCTGCTCTGGAGAGCACTTCCAGACTACCTTCAGGTGCAATCAAGGCATCGCAAACAGGATATTCCATTAAATTTAATCTCCCAAACGCTGAATTTATTAAGGCATCAAAGTTATATCTATGGATAGGCATTTTGTTTAAAAAAATGTACTCAAACCCATACTATTCAAAGTGGTTTTAAAAGAACAGTCGATTAAAAATCAAATGAATTGATTTTTATCAAGTGAGATGAAGTCAAAACCTAGTTACTAGCATTTCTAATTTGGCAATTCTGCGTTACGCTCCCATTCAATATAGAAACCTATTTGTGCAGGGAAGATACTTGACTATTCGCTCTCACTCCTCCGATGATAAGGCTAGCTCTTCCGAGACAAGCGGCATACAGATAAATTTTGAGCATATTACAGAGTCTAGTCCCGATATAATTTTCATTTATGATCGACAGCTAGGCCGCAATATCTATTGCAACCGGCGCGTTACAGATGTTCTTGGCTACACAATCAATGAGTTTCTATCATTACAGGTTCACGAAAAAGATATTTTTATACACCCAGAGGATCATGATCGTGTTTTGCAATGGTTAGACACACTGTTCGAAATATCGACTCAAAATGATGCTTTACCTTCAGTTGATCATCGTGCCAAACATAGTGATGGTAGCTGGCGCTGGCTAAGAGTGAGAGTGGCAGCATTTGATCGCTATCCAGATGGCAGATTACAAAAAGTTATCTGCACAGGACTAGATATTACCGATCAGATACAGACGAATCAGGCACTGCAAAAGCAAACTGCCATTTTGGAATTAATCCTCAATAGTATGGCCGAAGGTGTCATGGTCTGTGATGCGTCTGGTCAACTCATCCTCGTGAACCGATCGGCGGAACAAATATTAAAACTTGAGCAGCCTTGGCCTAATATTGAAAAAATCAGACAAACCGATAAATCATCTGACGATGAAAATAATATAAAACGGCTCTGGCATCAGCATCCGCTATTGCGTTCATTGCGAGGAGAAAAAGTCGTAGATTGTGAACTCTCATTGTTTGACCGCAAGCGTGATCTTGCGATGATACTAAGCCATGCTGCTGCGCCGCTAAAAGATAATAATGGTCTTATTATTGGTGCAGTTGATGTATTTCGCGACGTAACAGACAGTCGTCGCGCTTTGCAAGAGTTGCGAAGGGCAGAGCAGCATTTTCGTTTACTCGTAGACGGTACTTCAGATTACGCAATATTCATGCTGGACCAAAAAGGTGTAATCGTCAGC